>JAZRLU010000064.1:0-3305 GCA_045647045.1 Eubacteriales bacterium | reverse complement strand
TGTAGCCGCTATCCCTGTACTGCCCCTCTATGCTTTGTATCATAAACTCCGGGCTATCAAGCAAAAACGCGGCAAAAAGTGACACGCTCCCCTCTATAAGCGCGCCGAGGTCAAGCTCCTCCCCCGCAGGAGAGCCGATGCGCCAGGACGTAAAGGTGTACCCAACCCTTGTGGGTGATGGGGGCGGCACGGGGCTCTCGCCGGATATAAATTCATCCTCATAAACCACATCGCCACCTACGTAAAACTGCGCACGGTATGGCATATACACGGCAAGCACCGATCTTTCATCGGTATATTCGCTTTTATCAAAATAGCTGACGGCGGCGCGCTCTCCCGATGCGCTGTACAGCTCTATTCCCGCAGCCGATGCCGCCGAGGCATCAAGCATTACAACGCTGAAGCTGCCCGCCACAAACTCGCCCTGCCACATTACCGTAAGCGGTGCGGTAAAATACCTGCCGCGGGCGCACAGATGCGGCTCTGCCGACGTTACGAGCCCGTAATTCATACCCACGATCTCGGGCGTGCCCGAAAGGTAGAGCGCCGCACTGTTTTCTATAGCATAGCCGAATGAATTTACTATTTCGCCACCGCTTATAACAAGCGTGCCGAGCGTTGAATATATAGCTGCCCCCGTGCCGTTTTTCGTTATCCTGCCGCCCGAAATTTCAAGCCTTGCCTCGGGGGAACGGTCAAGCATTATCGCACCCTCGCCCACAAGGGATATCTCGCCCGATCTGATCTCTGTTGTGCCGCGGCGCACCCTGCACACGCTTCTGTCAAGCGTAAGATCCAAAGCGGAAAGCACAACCCTATCCGCACCGAGAGTCAGAGTGCCGCCAAGCGTCAGCGTGCCCGTTAACGTAAGGCTTTTATCTATCGCAAGCCCCAAGGGAGAACTCACCGCGTGAAAATCCACGGTGTCACCGTCCCGCGCGAGGGCGAAAAGCGCCTCGTCAAGCGTGGGGGCATCGGCGCTCTCCCCTCCCCTTTGCGCGTGGTAGATTCCCCTATCCATAGAAACGGTAACGTATCCCGAGCTCTCGTCCATCGTTACGGCTCCCCTCGCCTTTAGAAAGCTATCGCACGCGGATGTTCCTTCTTGCACGTCAGCCGCGAGGACGTCACTTTCATCCTCCGAGGGCTTTTGTGCGCCCGAGCAGTCAAGCACGTCACCGCCGCTATCACAGCATACGGAGGCCCGGGCGGCGCTTTCCGCATCGGTATATGCCGCGGCAAGCATCGGCGTGGAAAGAACAAGTCCGAGCGCCGCGAGGATGGCAAAAATACATCGCATAAGTAATTTCATTTTAATAATCATTGCTCCTTTTTCTTCTTGGGTAAATCCCTTTTTTTAGGGCTATTTTAGCATACGCAAGGCAGGACATACAAGATTAAAAGAAATACAAAAAGCACCCCCAGCCGACAGGTTGCGGCAAGGTGTGCTACAGCACTTTAAAATGCGGCAGGGGGAATGTAAAAGCCTGCCGCATTATGCGATATGTAAACGGTATAGAGAGGCACTTATGTACCTTATATTTTAGTTTGCGAAAGTGAGCTCACGCCGCTTTTAGTCAAAAAGTCCGGGTACGGAGAAGATTTCAGATACGTCGCAAACAGTGTGCTCGGCGCCTGCGCTTTTCAATATATCAGAGCTTGCTTCATCCTTAGCAACGCCAATGAAACGAACACCCGAGTTACGGGCAAAATCGAGATCGGTACGGGTATCTCCCACCATAACTACCTCATCGCTCTTAAGACCGTATTCAGAGAGGAAGCTGTACATACGGTCCGGGGCAGGCTTTGCCGGCATATTCGCATCAAAGCCCATTATCTTATCGAAAAGATCGGTAACACCGAGAGCATCAAGGCATACTTTTGCGCCAAGCTGATCGTCCGACGTGATAAGCGCGATTATTATACCTCTTGACCGAAGCTCAAGAAGCGTTTTATATAAGTCGGGCGTTGTCGGCAATACCTTTCCCTGTGCCTTCGTCTCAGGATCGGAGAATGCCGCGGAAAACGCATTTACGTACTCGTCAAAGCCGAAGCGCGCGCCAAGTGCCGAAGCGCGGCGCATAAGTGTAAGAATAAGCGCCTTATGATCTCCCCTCGGTGACGCTGCATCAATATCCACCGACGTCTCGGTTATACCTATCTCACGCAAATGATCTTCTATCTCGCCCTGCGGTATGTCCTCTGCCTTTATGCCCAAAAGCTCATATTCACGCTCTGCGGCACGCTTGGCAACGGGATACCAATAGGCAGGATAGTCAACTATAGTACCGTCTTTATCAAAAACTACAGCCTTAATTTTCATTTTTTACTCCGTAAAGCATTTTTTTACTATATTTTAGCACATCCGAAGGCAAAAATCAATAGCTCTTAAAAAACACGTATATTTTCTTGTATATCAAGCGAGCTTACCTTCACGGTGCATTTTTTCGAAAGCTTTGTTTTTTACAATAAAACAGATATGTTTTCTCGCACCGTTATTTGTTTTATTACATATTTACCGCTATTTTTCGCCCATTTTAACCTTTTTGTGCAAGAGCCTTTTTTTACAAAGGCAATTAACGGTAAAAAAACGATTGCCTCTTACCGAGCCTGAAGAAGATATCGAAGCTGAGGTGATCCGCACAAACGGAGTGCCTGTAGGCATTAGCAGGATCGCTCGATGGACGTGCGCATTATTATCTGCGCGATGCGCGATGAGTGTACGCATTATTGTCTGCACGATGCGCGATGCGTGCGCGCAAAGTTAACACGTGCACATAATACATCGCGCGCTATTGACATTTCGCACGCGCGGTGGTATAATTATTATGTATAATTAGCGCGCGCTGCGTGCGCGTATACGTGAGGGAGAGATTATGAGAAAGCTTAATGAGGTAAGAGAGGATATAAACCGCGCCGATGCCGAGCTGCGCGATGCATTTGTATTGCGTATGCAGCTTTGCCGCGAGGTTGCGCTGTACAAGCGGCAGATGGGCTTACCTGTGCTTGATGAAAAAAGAGAGCACGAGGTTATAGAGAAAAATCTTGCTATGCTTGACGACGGGCGCCTTGAATTTTACTACGAGGCATTTTTGCGCTCCAATATGGCGATAAGCCGCGGATATCAGAACAAGCTGATGGCAGAGCTTTCCGCAAATACCCTTTACGTAGATCTTGGTGACGGCGGATATCCGATAACCGTAGCGAACGGGGCACTTTCGGACATTTCCTCTCTTTTCTCACTCAAAAGGCGCGTTTTTATAATTACGGATGACGGCATAAGTCGGAGGCCAAGCGGTCTTAGG
>JAZRLU010000063.1:0-3843 GCA_045647045.1 Eubacteriales bacterium | reverse complement strand
CCCGACACTCCCACCGAGCCGGATACCCCTACGGAGCCGGATGCTCCCGATGAGCCCCCCGAGCCCGCACCCATACAGTCTACAGAGCTTCCGCACGTGGACTACTCCGAGGTTGACACCTCCCATTACAACACGGAGCTTTTCTACAAAAACGATTATGATATCAAGCTTGGCGACCCCACCGTTTTTGCGCAGCAGGAGGGGGGCGTTACTTGGTTTTACGTAACGGGAACTACTACGGGCACGTCCTTCCAGCTTTGGAAAACGCGCGATTTCACAAAGTGGTATGCGCTTGGCGATATATACACGCTTAGCAATGAATTTTTCGGCACGGGTAGCTTCTGGGCGCCCCAGCTTACCTATGATGCCGAGGCGGATTGGCAATATTATCTTGGCGCGGACTCTGCCGAGGGCCGCGGCCTTTACATCCTTTTCTTCAGCGCGCGTACCGCTGATAACAAGTATAAGCTTGCCGTTGCATTCAGCAAAACCATAGACGGAACGTATAAGCATTTCGTTGGAACAAATGCAAACGGTGACAAAATAGATGCCTCAAACACCTGCTTCGATATAGAAAAGCTCAAAGGTCTTGGACTTTACGAGGGCAGCACCTACGGTCCTCTTTACAAGGCAGGGCGCGGCTTTATCGATGCAAGCCCCTTCGTAGACCCCGTAACGGGCGATAAGTACCTTTTCATGGTGCGCAACCGCTCGGTTGATACGTCCAACGACGTATGGGGCGTTAAGATGAAGGACTGGGTAAGCCCCGATTACTCCACAACAACGCCTCTTTCCGCATTTGGCTACACTACAACGGACAGAAGCGAAAAATACAACTTTACCACCAAAAATAAGATAGACGAGGGCCCCTTCGTTTATTACAGAGACAACACGGATGACGGTATAGACAACGGTAAGTATTACCTCACGCTTTCTATGGGTGATACAAACGATAAGCTTTACCCCGTGTGCCAGGCAATATCGGATAGCCCCCTCGGTCCGTTCACCAAAATACAGCCTGAGGACGGCGGATTTCTTATCACGCCCGGTGACCTTTGGGATATACACGGCTCGGGTCACCATTGCTTCTTTGAGGTGGAGGGTGAGCTCTTTGTGGCGCACCACACCTATATAATCACCACGGGCAGCTCTATTGGCTCGCGCTACTTCTCCTTCAGCAAGGTGGAGTGGGTAACGGATGAAAACGGCACGGAGCTTATGCGCGCAAACGGACCGCACAAGACCCTGCAGCCCCTGCCGAATGCGGCATCCAAGTATGAAAACGTAGCCGAAAACGCTACCGTTAAGGTAAACGGCAGCGAAACAGACCTTCTTACAGACGGTATCATATCCCTTCACAGCGGTGACGAGGCGCTTGAATGCATCATCCCGTCAAACGGCGTTGTAACGCTGGAATTTGACACGCCCACCGTTGTCCGCGCGATACTCATTTATAATTCCTACGAATACAGCCGCGCGTTCCGCGCCGTAAAGAGAATAGAGCTTGAATACTGTAAGGTAATAAACGGTGTCCTTTACCGCGGCATTGCCTATATAGACGATCTCGGCTTCAGCTTTGATGAGCACCTTGTGCCCGATAGCTACCTTTCGGCAAAGGGGCACGCAAGCGAGATCGTTATGCGCCCGATGGGTGCGGCTATCGCAGAATTCCGTGAGCTTACCGTAGAGAAGATAACTCTCTATTTTGAGGAAAATACGGACGTTGCGATCCCCGAGATAACCGTTCTTGGCAGATCCTCCGATCTTGATACCACCCTTTACCCCTACGGCGGCGGTATGGAGGACGTTATCCCTCACTACGATGCCTTCATTCCCAAAACTCCGTGGTGGTCGGGTGACGGCATCAAGCTTGACGGTAAGATCGATGAGGACGTATGGCAAAACGCCGATGCAAGCTTTGAGATAGCCGGCGCTACCATCGATCAAACAACCAAAGAGCCTATCGATACCTCCGTGTGGGGCGAGCGAAACGCAACCGTATATACCTATATCGGTGAGGATGCGGTGTACTTTGCCTTCACCGTAACCGATCCCAACCTCTTCTGTGACGTATCGCAGCCGCAGGGCAGAAGCACGTGCGTTGAGCTTTACTTTGCCCCCGCAGGCGTAACCTCAATGCGTGACGGATGCTATTCGATAAGAATAAATCCTATGGGCACGGGCTCTGCAACCGCATATAGGCTCGGCGTATACGTTCCGAACTCCACAAAGAACGAATGGGCAGCAATAGATAACGTAGACGATCTTATCAAAATAGCGATCTACGCAAACGGTAGCGTTGCCTCGGCCGCGGGCGATAAGCCTGCCGAGGGTACAACCGGCTACACCGTTGAGATCGCAATAAGCAGAAGCCTTATTGCCTGGGATATCGATTCCTTTAGATTTACCGCGGCGTTCGTTCAGGATAAGGGCTTCTCCGATCCCCGTCTTAACAATTCCTTTATTCCCGATACCAATTACGTAAAGGTGGAAACCTGGATAGTTGTTGAAAAGAAGGGAACGGAAGAGGAGATGCTCACTGCGTGAGGATGAAATGCCTGCTTTGCAGGCTTGAAATGCTTACTCCGTAAGCTTGAAATACTCACCTTGTGAGCTTGAAATGTTTGCTTTGCAAACGTGAAAAATGGGTACGAGAAAAATCTCGTACCCATTTTTAATTGGGGGATTTGCGGGCGGTGGAGGTTATGGTGCAGTTAAGTGCTTTTGCAAGATCCTCGGCAGAGCCGATATCAAGGGCGTGTGCTCTGTGTACTCCGCGTTCGGCAAAGCTGCAAAGACCGAACGAGTCGGTGATCTCGTAATATTCGGAGGTGTAGTACTCGCGCTTGCCGTCCTCGTGCTCAAGAATGGCAACCATATTGCAGTTACACTCCTTTTTATCCCACGCAAGCTCGTATATAATGCCTCTTTTGCCCTCGCCGCGAATACAGTGCACGGTAACCGTTAAAAAACGCATAAAGTCCTCTGTTACGGGGTGAAAGCGCATTGTCATCTTAAGCGCCATGATATAGTAGCCGAGCGCAGAGTCGGTATCCTCCAAAAATTCGGATATGGGGTACTTTTCGGGTAGTACCATTCTGGGCAGGATATTGCACGCGATGGCGTAATTATGTGCGGCAACGTTTTCGTTATAGCTCATTTTTTACCTCTTTCGTATTCTTGATGAAACCATTGTAGCACGTAGAAAACGGCATTTCAACCCCTGCATAAAATGGCATTTAAAGGGCAAAAAATAAACTTCCGAAAGCACAAAAAGTGCCGGCACGTGCCAAAAAGCGCACTCGCACCGCGCAAGGATCAAAGGAGTGCGCCCCACCGAAGGGGAGGCTTGGCAGGGCGCACCCTTGTGCCTATGCCGCTACCCGTGCAGGGTTTTTGCGGCAAATGCTTATGCCAGGCGCACTATAATAAGGGTTGCCGCCGCGGCACTCGTACCGTCTATAGAGGGTGCAAGCGTGATATCGGCAGCTGCCGCCGCAGGGTTAACAACGGAAAGGGCGGTTTGCGCCCCTACGGTAACGATCGTGCTTGCCGTAAGCGGCGCGCCCGTATCCGATCCTACAACGGTGTAGGGTAGCTCCGTGCCGCCAAGCTCTATTACAAGCTGACCTGCGGTGTCGGTTACGGCATTAAAGATTATAAGATACGTGCCTGCCTCTGCAAGCACAAAGGTGCTCTCGTCCGTGCGGCCTATATCCGTGTTGGCTATAACACCGTTTTCGGGCAGGGCAACGCTACCGCCGGGGGCAATTGCCGTAGCGTTATCGGGCGGCATAAGTGCATAGAACTCGGCATAGCTAAGTCGGAGGCCAAGCGGTCTTA
>JAZRLU010000062.1:0-5721 GCA_045647045.1 Eubacteriales bacterium | reverse complement strand
ATTTCGCATTCTCCTTCAGTCGCCTTACGGCGCCAGCTCCCTCCCGGAGGGAGCCTTTGTCATGCAGCCGTAAGGTTGCAATTCATTGCGCCCTGCAGGCGCTCCACAGAGCTCAAGCTCTGCTCGCTTTATAGATTTCCCTAAACTGCTTAACCGCGGAGGCAAAGTCCTCTATTGCGCCTGCTATAACCTCGGGGTCTCTCATATCGATACCCGCAACAAGAAGGCTTTCAAGCGGAGACTTTGCGCCGCCGCACTTAAGGAAGTCGATGTACTTGCCAACGTAGCTCTCGCCCTCGCTTTCAATGCGCTTTACGATCGCGCTTGCCGCAGAGATGCAGGTTGCATACTTGTAAACGTAGAAGTTACGGTAGAAGTGGGGGATTCTCGACCATTCGTGCGCGATCTGCTTATCGCATACGACACCGTCACCAAAGTAGCGGCACACAAGGTCGTAATAATGAGAGGTGATCGCATCCGAGGTAAGCGGCTCGCCGCTCTCGCACTTCTCGTGCATATCCTTCTCAAACTCTGCAAACATAGTCTGGCGGAAGAGCGTGCCCTTGTAGGTCTCCATAAGCTGGTTGAGAATGTAAAGCTTTTCCTCGTCACTCTCGCACTCCGCAAGCTTCTTGTGCGCCAAAAGCAGCTCGTTAACCGTGGATGCCACCTCGGCTACGAAGATCGTGTACTGCGAGTTGTGCGGCTCGTTAAAGTGGGTGGAGAAGTAGGAGTGCATCGAATGACCTGCTTCGTGCGCAAGAGTTGACACGTCATTGAACGTTTCGGTGTAATTGAGCAGGATATAAGGCTCGGTTGCGCTGCAGCCGGCAGAGAATGCGCCGCCGCGCTTGCCCTTTGCAGGGTAAACGTCAACCCATCCGCGCTCGGTAAGTCCTGCCTTAAGCGTTTCGTAATACTCGCTGCCGTAGATCTTAACGGCTTCAAGCACCTCGTTTACCGCCTCGTCATAGGGATAGGTGCGGTCAAGCGAGCCGATAAGGGGCGCGTAGATATCGTAAAGATGCAATTTGTCAAGCCCAAGCACCTCGCGCTTAAGCTCATAGTAATCGTAAAGCGCAGGTAAGCCGCGGTTTACAGACTCAATAAGGTTGTTGTATATCTCGGGCGTTACCTCGTCCTGGAAGGTGGAGGCGGTAAGCGCATCCGCAAAGCCGCGTACACGCGCTACCGTGCAGCTCTCGCGCACCGCAGCATCGTACATCGTTGCAAAGGTGTTTGCAAACTGCGCGTAGGTCTTGTAAACGGTGTTGAATGCCGCGCGGCGCACCCTTCTGTCCGAGCTCATAAGGTAGGTAACGTAGCTTGCATCGGTAAGCTCAACGGTCTTGCCGCTCTCGTCCTTGATCTTACCGAATTTCATATCGGCGTTGGCAAAAATCGAGCGCACGTTGCTATGCGTGCCGAATATATCGCCGAGATTGGACATAAGAGACTCGCACTCATCAGAGAGCGTGTGGGGCTTGCTCTTCATATTTTTTGTGATAATGCGGCGGAAGGTTTCAAGCTCGGGGCACTCGGTAAACCAAGCGTCAAGCACGTCGTTTTCAAGGCGGAGCATATAGGTTGATACAAACCACGTTGCCGCATCAGCCTTAACCGCAAGCGAGCGCACCTTCGCGTTAAGAGACTGGCTTGCATTGTCAGCCGTGTTCTTCGCAAAGCGAAGGAAGGTGTAGCTCCAAAGCTTTTCAATAACCTCTTCAAGGTCGGCTTTTGCGCGCAGGGCGGCGTAAAACTCGCCTGCGCTGTTAAGCATCGTGCCCTCGTGTGCGGGGAAAGCCGCGATCATCTCTTCGGCACGTGTAAAATCGGCGTAAAAGGCATCCTCATCGGCATAGATCGCCGTAAGATCCCATTCGTATTTTGAATTTGTCTTGCTCATAAAAATCTCCTTTGCTTGTGTAACGGTGGCTCCGCCCTCGCACGGTGCAAATTTGCCGCATTGCGCTCGGCACGCGGTCCACCGAAATGTAAAGATATATGTATTATATCATTTAACAGATACAATTGCAATACAAACGTGCACCTTTTTTGTGCTAAATGCAAATATTTTTCCCAAACCGTTGAAAAACACATACGGATATGGTATAATATTCGCGATTCACTATAGGCTCTGCCGTAGGTCGGCACTCGCGTGTGCTGCCGATGCAAGCCGCCTGCAAGGCGCAGGTAATTTTATTCTTTTTGAGGAGAGATCTTTATGAACTTCAATTATGATTTTATCGTGATCGGTGCAGGCCCCGGAGGCATTTTCTCGGCTTATGAGTTAACACGGGTATGCCCCGATGCCAAAATAGCCGTTTTTGAGGCGGGCCACGAGCTTTCGCGCCGCCATTGCCCCATAGACGGTAACAAAATAAAAAGCTGCATCGGCTGCAAAAGCTGCTCCATAATGTCAGGCTTCGGCGGTGCGGGCGCATTTTCGGACGGTAAATATAACATTACAAACGATTTCGGCGGCACCTTATATGAATATATCGGAAAAGAGCACGCCCTGGAGCTTATGCGCTACGTGGACGGCATAAATATGGCTTACGGCGGTGAGGGCACGCGCCTTTACACCACCGCAAAAACCAAGTTTAAGAAGGAGTGCATAATGCACGATCTTCATCTGCTTGATGCCTCTGTGCGCCATCTCGGCACGGATATCAATTACGTGGTGCTTGAAAATCTGTATGCCGACCTCAAGGAAAAGGTGGAGTTCTTCTTCGATACTCCCGTAGATTCTATCAAAAAACTTGACACGGGATACGAGATAATCACCCAAAACGCCTCTTACACCGCTAAAAAGTGCATAGTATCCGTAGGTAGAAGCGGCAGTAAATGGATGGAAAAGGTATGCCGCGAGCTTGCTATTCCCACACACTCCAACCGCGTTGACATAGGCGTACGTGTAGAGCTCCCGTGCGAGGTATTCTCCCACATAACAGACGAGCTTTACGAGAGTAAGATAGTTTACCGTACCGAAAAGTACGGTGATAAGGTACGTACCTTCTGCATGAATCCCAAGGGCTCCGTTGTAAGCGAGAACACCAACGGTATCATTACCGTTAACGGTCACAGCTATGAGGATCCCGAAAAGCAAACGGGCAATACCAACTTCGCGCTGCTTGTTGCCAAGCATTTCTCCGAGCCCTTCAAGGATTCGAACGGCTACGGTGAGTCTATCGCAAGACTTTCAAACATGCTTGGCGGCGGCGTTATAGTTCAGCGCTTCGGCGATCTTATCCGCGGTCAGCGCTCTACGGAAAGCAGGATCGCAGAGGCATTTATCACACCTACGATGAAGGCAACCCCCGGTGATCTGAGCCTTGTTTTACCTAAGAGAATACTTGACGGTATTATAGAAATGATCTACGCGCTTGACAAGGTTGCCCCCGGTACGGCAAACGATGATACCCTCCTTTACGGCGTTGAAGTAAAGTTCTATAATATGGAGGTTGAGGTCGATAACAACCTCGAATGCTGCCATAAGGGACTGTATATCATAGGAGACGGTAGCGGAATTACGCATTCGCTCTCCCATGCATCCGCGGCAGGCGTATTCGTTGCAAGGCGCATAGCAAGTGAAAATTAACGACAACTAAAGTTTACAAATTAAGAATGCGAGAGCTTTTATGAAGAACTTTGCATCTCAAAGACCAGAGCGTGTAATACAGTTTGGCGAGGGCGGCTTTTTGCGCGGCTTTGCGGATTGGATGCTGCAAAGGCTGAATGAAAAGGGACTGTTTGACGGTAGGGTAGTAGTGGTACAGCCTATAGAAAACGGGCTTTGTGACACGCTGAGTGCGCAGGGCTGTAAATACACGCATATCGTTCGCGGCAAGGAAGGGTATGAGAGCTGTGTGATAGACGTTATATCGCGCTGCGTTAAGCCCTATTCCGATTTTGAGGAGTACCTTGCGCTTGCAGACGATCCGAATATGCGGTATATAATTTCAAACACCACCGAGGCGGGCATAGAATTTTGCGCAGATGATAAATTCACCGATGCACCCCCGAAAACCTTCCCCGCAAAGCTAACACGCCTGATGCTCCGCAGGTATAACGCGGGGCTTGGCGGCTTTATCTTCCTGCCGTGCGAGCTTATTGACAGAAACGGTGATGCCCTTCGCACCGCCGTGCTTGAATATGCACGCCTGTGGGAGCTTGGTGAAGGATTTGCCGAGTGGGTACGCCGTGAAAACGTATTTACCAACACGCTTGTAGACCGTATTAACACGGGTTATCCCAAGGGAGAGGATATCGATCTTGGATACGAGGATAAAATGCTGAACGCCTCCGAGTATTTCCACCTTTGGGTTATAGAAACCGATTACGATATTGAAGCCGAGCTGCCGTTCTCCCGCGCAGGGCTTAACGTAATCGTAACGCGCGATCTGCTTGAGACCTACAGAACGCGCAAGGTGCGCATACTGAACGGTGCGCACACCTCTCTTGTGCCGCACGCACTTCTCTCGGGATTTGACACGGTAGGCAGCTGTGTTGCCGATAAGGTGATGCGCGAGTATATTGAGGGATGTATTTTTGATGAGATAATTCCAACGCTTGATCTTCCGCGTGAGGAGCTTATGGGGTACGCAAAAAGCGTTCTTGTAAGATTTGAAAATCCATATATAAAGCACTATCTTTCATCAATAGCGCTCAATTCGGTAAGCAAATTCAAGGTAAGGGTGCTACCCTCTATACTTGAATACGTAAGGCGCTTTGGAAAAATGCCGAAGCGGCTTATCTTCGCCTTTGCAAGACTCATAGAATTTTATAAGCACGGCGAGCCAAACGATGCTGCAGAGATCATCGAGATAATGAAAAGCCTGCCGATTGCGCAGATCCTTGCACGCCGCGATCTTTGGGGCGAGGATCTTTCATTCCTGAAGGAGGCGGTAGAGGATGTGTATCAATGCGATCGATAACGTAGAGGTAAACGTTGAAAACGGGCATAAGTATGCCCTTACCGATATACCTAAGGGTGCACCCGTGATAAAATACGGCAACCCTATAGGCTATGCAACGTGCGATATAAGAGCAGGTGAGCACGTGCACTCTCACAACCTTGCAACCGCGCTTTCCGGTACACTTTCCTATACGTACGAGCCGCAGGTGTCGGAAAACGTAAAAGCCGCAACGCCCCCCACCTTTATGGGATATAGGCGCTCTGACGGCAGAGTTGGTATCCGCAATGAGGTGTGGGTAATTCCTACGGTTGGATGCGTTAATAAATCTGCCGAAAAAATTGCCGCGGCAACGGGCGCGCACGCCTACGTGCACCCTTACGGCTGCTCGCAGCTTGGGGATGATCAGCAGATAACGCTTAAAACTCTTGCAGGGCTTATTAAGCATCCGAACGCCGCAGGCGTTCTTGTGCTTGGGCTTGGGTGCGAAAACTGCGGAATTGAGCTTTTGAAAAGGCAGCTTGGCACTTACGATGGGGAGCGTGTAAGGTTTATCGTTGCCCAGGAGTGCGAAAACGAAATAGAAGAAGGCATTGCGGCAGTACGTGAGCTTACTGAATACGCCGCACACCTTAAGCGCGAGCCTATATCCGTATCAGAGCTTTGCATCGGTCTTAAGTGCGGCGGAAGTGACGGATACAGCGGAATTACCGCCAACGTTCTTGTTGGCAGGGTATGCGATAGGATCACCGCAATGGGCGGCAGTGCCGTGCTTACAGAGGTGCCCGAAATGTTCGGTGCAGAG
>JAZRLU010000061.1:0-1853 GCA_045647045.1 Eubacteriales bacterium | reverse complement strand
TGGGAGCAGGTAGCTTCCCTGCCCTTCTCTATAGCTTCGGTATGTGCTGCGGGTACGGTCTCGCTTTCCACCTTACCGCAGGTGCAGGCAAAAATGCGCTCGCCGTTCTCGGTGCAGCTGCCCTTTGACTCGCTGACAAGTTGCATATCGCATACGTGATCCGTGCCGCCCTGAGGCGTATCGGTATTACCGCCTGAAGGCGTGCCGCCGTTATCGGGCGTGTCATTGTTGCCCATTCCTTCCCCCGAAGAGGGGATATCCCCCGATATTTCTATCTCCGGGATAGCTATTTCGCAGGCGCAAAGCGTAAGCGTGAGCAATGCAAATATTATGAGCGCGGCAAAAAGCCGTATATTTTTCTTCATACAAGCCTCCGTTATCGTAATTTACCGTCAAAACGTCGCAAGGTCTTATCTTTACTAACAGATTACAACTTTTTGGCGCTTTTGTCAAGATAAATCCTGCACACATATTGACATTTTACCGCGGCGGTGCTAAAATTTTCTTAAATACATACGCAAGGAGACCACATTATGAGATACCGTTTTTTACGTTTCCCCGGCGGAAAAATGAAAGCCGTTACACTTAGCTATGACGATGGTGTTCGCCAGGATATCAGGCTTGCGCAGCTTTTATCCGAGCATAATATGAAGGGCACGTTCAACATAAACAGCTCAGCCCTTTCTGCAGCGAATCCGAGAAAGCTTACCGCAGAAGAGATCAAAGAGCATATTTTGGACAAGGGCCACGAGGTTGCCGTGCACGGCAAGCATCATATAGCCCCCGGTATTGCGCAAAGCGAGATCGCAATACGCGACGTGCTTGATTGCCGCGAGGAGCTTGAGTGCGCATTTGATATGATAATACGCGGTATGGCATATCCCGATTCCGGCATTGTTAGACTGCACACGGGTACGGACTACGCCGAAATACGCTCATATCTTAAGTCACTTGGCATCCTTTATTCAAGAAGCCTTTCCGCAGATAACAACGCATTTATGTTGCCCACCGATTTTTACAACTGGATACCCACCGCAAAGCATACCAACAAGGACCTTTTTAAGTGGGTAGACGAATTTTTGGCGCTCGATGAAAGCAAGCTTTATCTTACCTCTACCTACCCGAGGCTGTTTTACCTTTGGGGGCACAGCTATGAGTTTGACAACGACGGTAACTGGGACGTTATAGAAGCCTTTTGCGAAAAAATATCCAACAAGGACGATATCTGGTATGCTACCAATATCGAGATATGCGAGTACGTTGAGGCGTACACAAGGCTTGTAACAAGCGCAAACGGAACCACCGTTTACAACCCCACGCTTACCGAGATATTCTTTACCGCAGACGGCAAGCCCTACAGCGTAAAGCCCGGCGAGACCGTAAAAATTCAATAACCCAGCTTAAAGCATAGCGCCACCCGTGCCCTGATCGGTGGCGCTTTTGTTTTGCCCTGCGGACATAAAAATATTATAATTTTTTTACACTTACGGCTATTGCAAAATTTAAAACTGTATGGTAGAATATATTTGGAGAAATATTTTTAAAACCGATCGGAGACACGCGTAATGCAAGAAAAATACATAAGCCTTTTATATCCCAACGAGCAGTCACAGATATTCCACTCATACCGTGACAATCTGCCCTTTATTGAAGAGGCGGTGTGCGATGAGCTTGGTCTTACCGAGATATTCAATCTCAAAACCTCATCACTGTGCGACTTTTTCACAAGGGATATCGAGGTTATCAAATACAGACAGCAGACAATATCCGATATACTTTCAATACCCACGCTTAAGGACACCCTGGCAGAGGTACACCCCATACTTGACGATATACAGCAGCTGCGTAAGCTT
>JAZRLU010000060.1:0-4097 GCA_045647045.1 Eubacteriales bacterium | reverse complement strand
CCTTATCTCCAAACTCGCGAAGCCAGAGGCGCAGATGCGTTGTTTTACCCGTGCCGCTACGCGCCGTTACGGCATAGGCAACGCCGCCGCAGGCGATAACCGCACCGTGAAAGACTGCCGCGGAATACTCCGGCAGGCATTCTGCTATGTTACGGTATACGGATATGCTTTCAAGATAACCGTCCGAGTGCTCCATATCGCTACCCGCGCGCTCCTCGGCAATATCCTCATCCGAGGCGCTGACGGTAAAGTCACAGGGGCTATCAGTTCTGTATCCTTCTGTAAGCGCTCTGATGTATTCAAAGCGCTCGTCGATCCCTATGGAAAGCCCTGCAATTCCTATAGATATCATTCGCTTACCTCCTTAACCTCTGCCGCGATAAACGGATCGTTTCCGCCGCTTATCTTAACGGAGCCAAGACCTACTACGGTACCGTAGAGCTCTATGCGCTGAAGGGATGAGCAGGAGGAGAATGCATTTATGCCGATCTCGGAGAGCCCCTCGTGCACAGATATGGCAACAAGAGACGAGCAGCCCGAGAAGGCACCGTTACGTATAATAAAGAGTGACGAGGGAAGATCTACGCGAGTGAGGTTTGAGCAGGAGGTGAACGTGCCCTCCTTTACCTCGGTCATAGCATCCGAAAGCTCTATACGGGTCAAGGCATAGCAATATCTGAAGCAATAGCTGCCTATGCTCTCAACGGAATTTCCCATTGTAAACTCCGTCATAGACGAGCAGAACTCAAAGGCATTGTTGCCGATAGAGACAACCGTTTCGGGCAGGTTTACCGCAAGCAGGCGCTCGCAGCCGTAAAAGGCATTATCACCTATAGTAACGATCTCGTTGCCTACGGTGAGATCACGAAGTGCCACACAGTTTGCAAACGCCGATTTTCCGATCGTGCGAAGTGCATCGGGAAGAACGAGCTCGGTTATATAAGCACTGTGGAACGCGCCGTCCCCTATAACTACTACCGAAGGAGAAAGCTTGATGCTTGCAAGATACGTGCAAGCGGAAAAGGCATTCTGCGGTACGTGGTATGCAAGGGATGAAAGATCTACAGAGGTAAGCGAGGTACAGCCGTGAAATGCATATGCACCTACCGTGTGCACGGATGAAAGGTCTATGGCTGTAAGCGATGCACAGTCACGCATTGCGCCCTCGCCGATCTCATTTACAGACTCGGCATCCACCGTGACAAGCGAGCCGCAGCCGAAGAATGCTTGCGCGCCTATATATTTTACACCGATCGCGTGGACCGAAGAAAGCTCGGAGCAGCCGTAAAAGGCGGCATCGTTTATTTCAACAACCGTATCGGGAAGGCTTACCGAGGTAAGCTTTACACAGTCTCCAAAGGCATCGTAGCCAACTGCGGTATATCCGCCGGGTACACTTACCGTTTCAAGTGCGGTACAGCCAAGGCAGATACCGTTTGCAACCGTGCTTGTTCCCTTACCCAAGGTAATGGATCGAAGTGATGCGCACTCTGCGAAAACGTACTCACCGAGATGAGTAACGGTATCGGGAATAACAAAGCTTTCAAAGCCGCATTTTGTAAACGCACCGTCTGCTATAAAGGTAACGGTTGCGGGGATATCAATGCTTTTAAGAGAGTAAGAATTGAAGAATGCATACGTTCCGATCGCGCTGACACCGTGAGGTATCACTACAAACTCAAGCTTTCCGCACTCCGAAAATGCATAATCGGGCACGGCGCGGACGGATGCACCGAGGGTAACGGACTTAAGACCGTTGCAGGATGCAAATACGTACTCGCCAAGTTCTGTAACGCTTTCGGGAAGCGTTATTTGCGAAAGGCGGGGGCAGGATGCAAAGGCATATTCGCCGATCTCGGTAACTCCGTTTTCAAAGACTACGGCTTCAAGATCGGATGCATGGTAAAAGGCATAATCGCCTATTTTATTTACGGTTGAGGGCACGGTAAGCTGTGCAACGTCATACGCAAGATAGAATGCGGAGCTTACGGTTTTTACCGCCGCCGGCAGAGTAACGCCTACACCAACTATCTCGGTAACGCTTGCGCCGCCGATCTCGCTTTGCCTCTCTATTATCTTACAGTGCTCCGTTTGCAGAAAATCACCGCGCTCGGTTTTCTGAAGATTGAACTTAACAAGTATACCGTCACCAAGTATAACGAACTCATCGCCAAGCGAGTTGAAGTATGCGGTATTGTAAAGTGCAAACGCGCCTATTTGCTCTACCGTGGCAGGCACGGTGATATTTTCAAGCGCTTGCGCGTAATAAAACGCGCGCGTGCCTATCGTTTTGATGCCCTGCGGAAGTGCTACAGAGGTAACCGAGGCACAGTTCATAAATGCGCAGTCCGCAATAGCGGTAACGTAATCGGGCAACGTGATTTCGGTGCTTACAGACTTAGGCGGAAGCTTTACGGCAATACCCTGTGCTTTGTTTATAAGCACCCCGTCCTTTATCTCAAAGGTGGCGTTTTGCATAAGCTCAAAGCTCTCAAGCGCTTCGCATCCCGAAAAGGCAAGCGCACCGAGCTGTGTAAGCTCTGCGCCGAGCTTTACGGTTTTTAATGCCGCACAGTCACGGAAGGCATATGCACCGAGAGTGCCGACACCCGAAAGATCTACGGATTCAAGAGCCTTACACGCAAAGAATGCGGAATCGGCTATTGCAAGCGAGGGGGACGAAAGCGAAAGAGCTGCAAGCGAATAGCACTGTGAAAAGGCGCTTATACCGATCTCGGTAACCGATGCGGGCACGGTAAGTGCACAAAGCGCGGTGCAGCCGTAAAACGCATAATCACCGATAAGTGCAAGGCTTTGCGGAAGCTCTACCGTTTTAAGCGAGGAGCAATCGGCAAAAGCACCTTCACCGATCACGGTGAGGGACTCGGGGAATACTACCTCGGTAAGCGAGGAGCAATCTGCAAAGGCGTACGAGCCTATGCTCTCAACAAATGCGCCGAGCACCACCGATGCCACGTCGGAGCGTGAAAACGCATCGGGCGCTATAGCGCTTACAAATTTTCCGTTAATTACGCTCGGTACCGTTATTTCCTTATCACTACCGAGGTACGATACTATGCTTACCTTCCCGTTATCCTCTATCATATACTCGTAATCGCCGAGCAGGTAGGTTTTTGGGGTGGAAGGTGTAGCTGGCGTTTGCGGCTGATCACCCGAAAACAGGCAAACAAGCACTATCGCAACAGTTATCAGCAAAGCCGCAGCCACTATCATCACGGCAACGTTACGCCGACTGAAAAGCTTCTCCATACAATCTCCTATATATAAACGCGCGGAAGCGCGCTCCCATACGCGTGTATAAAATCACAAGGTATATTATACTACATAGCGGAAGGCTTTGTCAATGCCTTTTCATTTGATTTGTTTATTTTATAAAATATTATAATATATTTTTGTGCATATAGCTACCGACAAGTGCCCATAATAACGGTAATGAAATGGAAGAAAGGACAAGATTATGAAAAAAATCATATTTTTGAGCATCATTACCGCTATTGCGCTATGCGCGATACCCACCGCCGCAGGTGCAGCATTCGGCGGTGACGGGGCATTGGCTATTGCAAGCGGAGTTTCGGTTGTAAAAAGCGGACTTCGGGGAGAAAAAATGAGCTTTTGCGAGGCGGACTTTAAAAGCGCGCTCGGCATTGCCGATTTTAACAAGCTTACCGTAGTATCCCTACCATCATCTACCGAGGGAACGCTTAGCTTGGGCACAAAGCGCGTTGGCGAGGGAGACGTTATCAAGCGCCGCAGTATTCCCTATCTTTCTTTTGAGCCTGCGGCAAGCAGCGTTACCGAAAGCAGCTTTACAGTATCGGTTGACAGAGGCTCCGAGGCCGAGATACGCTGCACGCTTTATTTCCTTGATGCGGTAAATTACGAGCCGGTTATAGGCACGGGCACAGAGGAAAGCCTTACCGTTACCACGCAAACGGGCATCAGCGTATGGGGTAATCTTAAGGCAAGCGACCCCGAGGGAGATGCGCTTTCGTATCAGGTTATCTCATACCCCGAATACGGCAGGCTTACCGTGTATGAGGGCGGCGAGTTCCGCTATACCCCCGGCAAGGCGGGTG
>JAZRLU010000059.1:0-3592 GCA_045647045.1 Eubacteriales bacterium | reverse complement strand
TCCTTCTCCTGGCAGTCTGCAAGCTTACCGGGAAGGGTGGAAACCTCAAGCGCGTTCTTTCTTCTTGTAAGCTCGCGCGCCTTTCTTGCCGCCTCTCTTGCGCGGTTGGCAGTCATAGCCTTTTCAATAATGATCTTCGCGGTCTGCGGATTTTCATCAAAGTATTCCGCAAGCTTTGTCGATACTATATTATCTACAAGAGTTCTTATCTCGCTGTTACCGAGCTTAGCCTTAGTCTGCGACTCAAACTGTGCATCGGTAAGCTTTACGGAAATAATAGCAACTATACCCTCGCGCACGTCCTCGCCGGAAAGACCCTTATCGTCACCCTTAATGATGCCGTTCTTTCTTGCATACTCGTTTATAGCCTTTGTAAGAGCTGCCTTAAAGCCGGTCTCGTGCGTACCGCCCTCAATGGTAGCCATATTGTTTGCAAAGGAAATAAGAGCCTCGTTGTAGCTATCGTTATACTGAAGGGCAACCTCGGCAATAGAGCCGTTCTTCTCACCCTTCATATAAATTACGTCCTTGTGAATGGGGGTGCCGCGCTTTTCGTTGTTAAGGTACTCTACAAAGGAAATGATACCGCCCTCGTAGTGAAGCACCTCCTCGCGCTCCATGCCCTCTCTCTTATCGGTAAGAATGATTCTTACACCGGCGTTAAGGAAGGACTGCTCTCTCATTCTTGTAAGAAGGATATCGTAATCAAACACCGTCTCCTCAAAGATCTCGGGGTCGGGCTTAAATCTTACGTAAAGACCTCTGTTCTCGGTAGCGCCCTCACAGGTAAACGGTCTTGCAACCTTACCTCTTTCAAATCTTTCGGTATATCTCATACCGTCTCTGTGGTTGGCAACCTCCACCCACTCAGAAAGCGCGTTAACAACGGATGCACCAACGCCGTGGAGACCGCCGGCGATCTTATAGCCCTCACCGCCGAACTTACCGCCCGCGTGGAGCACGGTATATACTACCTCAAGGGTAGGAAGTCCAAGCTTTTCGTTCATACCGGAGGGGATTCCTCGTCCGTCATCCTCAACGGATACGCTGTTATCATCCCATATCGTAACCTTTATAGCGTCACACTCGCCTGCAAGTGCCTCGTCTATAGAGTTATCAACTATCTCGTACACAAGATGGTGAAGACCGCGTATAGAGGTAGTTCCTATATACATACCGGGGCGTTTTCTTACCGCCTCAAGTCCTTCAAGAACCTGTATCTGACTGTCGTCGTAGCCGCCCGGTGTCAAATTCTTGTTTTCTTCCATTTTTTATTCCTTCCTAAGACTTAATTTTCATAGTAGTCATCACTCTCGGCTCTTATCTTCAAGCCCTGAGAGGATATGCGCGAAAGCTTAATGCTACACCCGTCCGTGTCCTTAACAAGCACAAACGTTCTCGGCAGATCCATATCGCCGTACGATATCTTACCTGCCCTTTGATTTTTGTTTATGTAGGATTTCGTTATATGAGATACCGTAGAGCTGTCAAGATCAAATATCCCTATAACGTCCTTTTTTCTTACGGTTACACCGTTTCCTATGTGAAGATACATTACAAAAATGCACCGTCCTTTACTTCTATTACCCTTCCGCCGGTGCGAAGCCTTTCGCAGGACGTTATTATTATCTGCCTGTCCTTCATTCCCGAAAGAACGAAGCTCTGCCTCGTCTCGTCAAGCTCCGAGAGCACGTCGTCAAATAAAAATACGGGGTACTCGGAAAACAGATCGCGGCTTACCTCTCCCTCCGCCATTTTAAGGGCAAGAACTATGGAGCGCTGCTGCCCCTGCGAGGCGTATATCCTCGCATCCCTGCCACCGAGAGAAAATACGATATCCTCTCTGTGCGGACCGTAAAGAGTTGTGCCTACCACTCTTTCCTTTGCTATATTCTCGCTGAATATTCTTTGATATCTTTCTTTAAGCTCACCCGTGGGCACGTCGCACTCGTCAACGTCGCTCTTATAGGTAAGCGTAAGCGTTTCCTTACCTACCGAGATATCCCTCATAAAAGCATCGGCATACACCTGCAGCTTTTTTAGGTAATCGCAGCGGTAGCTGTAGATACGCGCGGCATAATCGGCTATAGAGCCGGACCAAGCTATAAGCTCGTCCTCGCTGAAATAAAGCCCCTTTGATGCCGCCTTAAGTATTGCATTTCGGTTTTCAAGTGCCTTTTTATAATAGGCGTAAATATTGAGATACTCGGGATAGCACTGGGATATGGCAACGTTTAAAAATTCGCGCCTTTTCTCGGGCCCGCCCTTAACAAGCTCTAAATCATCGGGGGAGAAGAGCACAGCCTTAAAGTGCCCAACCATATCGCTTGCACGCGCAAGCTTATAGCCGTTCTTTTTTCTGCGCCTCTCTCTGCCGAATGCGGCATATTCAAGAGTATTGGTGCCGTTGCGGTCCTCGTACTCTATCGATATGCTAAAGCCCTCTGTTCCAAATCTTACAAGGTCCTTTTCATCCCCCCTGCGGAAGGATCTACCCCTTGCAAACATATATATTCCCTCAACGGCGTTCGTTTTGCCCTGCGCATTTTCGCCAAGCAGCACGTTAACCTCGCCGTCAAAGTCAAGCTTACATCTTTCTATGTTACGGAAATCCGTTGCCCGAAAGCTTTTTAAGATCATTTTTCGCTCATTCTTACGGGAAGGATCATATAGAAGTAGTTGAAATCCTCTTCCTTCTCGTTAGGCTCAATGGTGATAGCCTGCGTTTCACTTCTGAAGGTAAGATTTATCTTCTCACCCTCCGCAACCTTTATGCTGTTGATAAGGTAACGGCAGTTGAAGCCTATTTCAAGATCTCTACCCTCGTGCTCTGCATCCATCTCATCGTAAACCTTACCGTTTACAGAGGATGAGGTAAGAGTAAGGAACTGATCCTCAAGCTTTATCTTAACGTAGCTCTTTCCGCTACCCTGGATCTTTTCCTCTGCAATGATATTTGCTCTTTCAAGGCCGGAAAGTATTCTCTCTCTCGATACGGTAACGAAGATATCGTTATCTCTCGGAATTATTCTCTCGTAGTTTATATACTCGGAGTCTATGGTTCTTGTAAAGAATACCATATCACCAAGATCAAGTATCGCGTGCTTTCTTGTAAGGGAAAGCTTAACGCTGTCGTTTCCGTCTCCGAGTATCTTTGTCATCTCTGTCAGCGCGTGGCCGGGAATGATAAGAGAATGCTTGTGAGACGATATATTGCCGTACTCAATGTCACACTTGATCTCGCACTTGGAAAGCGTATAGCTATCGCAGGATACTACCTCAAGCGAATTTTCGTCAAACTTAAAGAAAGCACCGCGAAGCATAGGTCTTATATCCTGCTCTGCGATAGAATGAGATACCTTGGTTATCATCTTGCGCAAAACTCCGCCGTTAATGATAAGAGACTGATCGGTTACAAGCTCAGGAAGAGAGGGGAACTCGTCACTGTTCATAGCGAACATAGAGAAGGAAGCCTTTCCGCAGGAAATGGTGCAGTTGAGCTTGTCGTTCACCTCGATGGTAATATCACCGTCGGGAAGAACTCTTACGGTCTGAAACAGTCTTTGCGCGTTGATGATGTACTTACCCTCAC
>JAZRLU010000058.1:0-5468 GCA_045647045.1 Eubacteriales bacterium | reverse complement strand
CCTGCGATGTGCGTGTAGCCCGTATCGAACGTATCAACGGTGCCCTTTACGTATTCAAGCAGGTGGGGTGGGGCGTTAAACGAGGGCGATTCGCGCCGCAGCAGCAGCGTTTTGTCCTCCCTTGCGCCGGGGATCACGCTTGATGAAAAGACGGCAAGCCAAAAGCGGCTATCTGCACCGACGGTACGTATCGCGTGCGCGGAAAACGGAACTATAACGCCTATTTGCCCCTCGGTAAGCATATATTTTTTACCGTGCGCGGTAAGCTCCACCTCCCCCGATAAAACAAGAAAAAGCTCTACGTGCTGATGGATGTGCTCACCTATTCTGTAAGGATGCGGTATCGAGCGCGAACGATAGGTGCGCTCAAAGCCAAACTCCCTTTTTACAATGTGCATATGCTGCCTCCAAACTAACTTTTTGTCCTATTATTATACAATAAATATCCTCTGTATGTCAAGAGTAAATGATATAATATAGGTAATATCGTTTATCACAGGAGGACGAACTTATGACGAATCGGCAAAGAGTACTGCTTATATCCCTGATTGCTGCAGCCCTGCTCATCGCGGGAGTGCTTGCGATAGGAATATCGGCAAATTCACCAACGGATGCTATGATCGAGATAGAGGCAGAGCTTGCCGACTATCGGGTAGTAGCACCCACAAGGCTTGAGAGCGATGAGTATATCGGTATTCCGATCGAATACTCGGTGTACTATGACAAGGCGCGCGGCGTTGCCGTACCCGATTTCATCGCCAACGGCGGCACACCCGTTATTATGTATATCGTTAACACGATGGCGGAGCGCGTTGGCACAGACTCGGATACAAAGATAATACGCTCGATGCTTGATCGCGGATATATCGTTTTCATTATGGACTACCTTAACAGCCCCCGCGCTGACGGCCACGAGCTTGAGTGGTCGATACAGAATTTCCGCAGGAGCGTTGTTACGGGTGGCTACGTGAGCGGCACGCAATATATCCCGAAGGGCAACTATAAGGAAAACTTCGTTGCCCCCGCAGGCTGCAACGTTTCCTTAAATCACGTATTCTGGGAGGCTGATAAGCACGGCGCTGACGGCACTCTTGAAAAGATCGTTGAGACCTGGAACAACGATTTCCGCAGCACCAATGCGGACGTTGTTATAAAATGGACCTACGAGGACGGAGCTCGCAAAACCACCGCGACGGGGATCGACGGTACCCCTGCCGTATGGTATAAGGATGCCGAGGGTAAGGTTGTTGATACCGACGGCACGGGCGAGTACATAAAGGTAAAGCATACGTGGGCAAACGATATTTACGATTGCACGGAGCGCGACGGACGCGGAGTTGACCTCAACCTCTATATGCACATAGTTTACCCCACCTCGACGGAAAAAGCGATCCCCATAACGGCGGTTGCAAACTCCTCGACCTTCCCCACCACGCAGAAAACGAGCGCGGATAACCGACCGCACTCCGTAGGCTTCAACCTTGAGGGCTACGTAAACGTAGTATTCGATTACCTGTGGGTTCCTATGGCGCGCGAGGCGAGCTACGGCTACTTTGACGGTCAGAAGTCCGGCGGCGGTGTTACCGGAGACCAGATGACCTACTCGCTCCACATTTACAACGACAAAAAGATAAATACCGCGGCAATGCGCTACTTACGCTACGTTGCCAACGAGAACGAGGAGTTCAACTTTGATACCGATGCTATCGGTGTTTACGGTAACTCAAAGGGCGGCTGGTTCACCTTCCTTGGCGATGCCGAGCTGCACGAGGCTACCGAGCTGATCCCCGGGCTTACGCTGGAGGAATCTATGGATGCGCGCTTCACCGCTTATACCTCGAAGCGCCAGTTCCCCCACCATGCCGATGAAACCAGATATCAGGCAGGTAAGACCGCAAGCCTCACAAAGCACGGCATCACTATTGACGGCGGCGAGCTTCAGCCCTGGCTTACCTATGACAGCGGCGAGCTTAAGGATAGCGAGATCCCTGCCTGGGCAACCGTTCTTTATGCCTGCTGCGGCCCTGCTTACGAGGATATGGACGTAGGGCACGCGCCCATCTTCATCTCCGCAAACCTTTACGACGAGTACAGGTCCGCCTGGGGCTCCTCAAATATAAGAGCAAACCTTGCAAGGGTTCTTGATATTCCCTCTCTCGTATGCGAATCCGCCGTTGGCCATATGCTTACTCACAGCGCAGACTACACATACGGCTTTGATACCTACGAGGCGTTCTTCGATTTCTTCGGCTACTATCTTAACGGCGAAAGCGTTAAGGTGGTATACACCTCCCCCGCAAACGGCGGCGGTGATATCAGCGTTGGCGACTCCCTGCTTATAAAGTTTATCGGCTCTGTTGAGAAAAGCGAGATCGAGCGCATCACCGTTACCGATTCGCTCGGCAACAAGGTTATAGGCACGTGGAGCTCGATATGCGCCGACACAGAGTGGACCTTCACCCCCGAGCGCGCACTCTCCTTTGCTACCGTTTACACCGTAACCGTGCCCGCAGATCTCAAGGGTGACAACGGCACCACCCTCGGTGAGGAATACAAGGCGAGCTTCCGCACGGAGCGCGGCAATGCAAGCGAGCTCACGGTAAACGGTCTTTACGTTACGACTACCGTTCCCGAGCTTGACGGTGATAAGTACGAGCTCCGCTTCAAGGTAGGCACGGATGCGGCAAACGTTGTTTCCGTTCTTCTCGTTGCGGATAAGAGCTCGACCGAGGGCACTCTTGTTGAAAGGGTAAACCTTGCAGGCGCAGGCTACTATTCGGTTGACGTAAGCGAGATACTTTACGCGGCAAATACATCCGACACACTTACGTTCCTTATCAGACCCGAGAATAACGCATCCTCAAATGAAATTTTCCGCGATGAGTTTACCTCCGTGAATACAAGCGGTAAAACGCCTCTTGGCACGACCTTCGGCAACTACGTAAGAAGTGCCGACAGCGTTTACGAAAAGGGTGAGAAGCTGGAGGCTGTCAGCGCACCCGGCGGCGGTGATGCCATAAGATTCGTTATGGGTATGAACGGCAGCCGTTATCCCAATATTGAGGGCTACCCCGTGGACAACGAGTTCTACGCAAGGACCACGGCAAGCATCTTCCACACCTCGATATTCGGCAACAAGCCGCTCTCCGAGGACGATTACGGCAGACGCTTTGAGATAACGCTCCGCGTTTACGACACTACCTCGAGAACCGTTTACGCATACGTTGAGTCTATGACCGGCGTTCATCTTGACAACGCATATTCCACAATGGATTACAATATCGCACTGAACAACTTTACCACCAAGGCAAACGAATGGTGCGAGCTTACCCTTTATTACACGGTATACGATTCCGATTTCGGTAAGGCATCCGAGTATACGCCAAAGGAGCTTTACTACGAGTTCTCACCCGAGGGATATATGGAAAACGGCGAGCGCGTTGACTGCCCCGTTTACGTGGATTACCTTTCGGTACGCGAGATAAGCACCGACGTTACCGTTACCGAGGCGGCACTCGTTGCCACGGCACAGGCTAAGCCCTACCTCAGAAGTGAGGGCGGCTTTACCCTCTCCTCGGGCGGAAGCTTTAACACTCTCGGTGCAGCGCTTGCGGCGGCAAGAGACGGTGACACCGTTACAATGAAGCAAAACTACACTCTTACCGACTCTGACAGCACGGCGTATCTTGCCGCCTTCAGAAGCATAACGCTTGATCTTGGCGGATACAGGCTTACCTCGCTTGCCGAAAATACGTCCCCCGTGCATATCTCGGCAAGCACGGCGGCAGAGGACAGCACGGCGATAACCGTAAGGAACGGCTCGATTTACACGAAGCACACTCCCGTTATTACCTTCTCCGGCTCGGGCACCGGCGGTGCGGGCAGAGAGTTCGATATAACCTTTGAGAACGTTTACTTTGATACCGTGGGCACGACGTTTGCCACCGAGATGATGGCGGATAGCACGCTTCCCACAGGTGCGCTTCTTACTGTAGACGTAAGCTACAGAGGCTGCGAAATATCCTATTCCAACTCAAGGCTTTCAAGAATCGAGGGCGTTATCTTCCCCTCGGGCACGGATAAGCTTGACATAAGCTACTCGTTTGAGGGCGGAAGGATCACACTTACGAACGAAAGATGGCTTGACCTTACCGATTCTCTTAAGACGCTTACCCTGACAGACACAAGTCTTGTGCTCCCTGCCGATGCGATCAAGGAGGAGCGCGGATATATGACCGCGCTCGGCGTGGCGTACTTCACCCCCTCCGAGACCGACGGATATATGACGACCTACGTGCTGGAACGCGGTGCGCTTTCCACAAAATACGGTATCATTCCCGAGCAGTATGCCGATACCGAGCTCTACCCGTTTGTGGTATTCGATGACGCGGGCGAGTTCTTCGGAACCTACAGCTCCTTCGACGCTCTTATGGATTGCTTCCTTAACAGACGTGACGGAAGAAGCTGGTATGCGGTTATGAGGCGCAACGTGCTTCATAACGTAAAGGTTGACAATCTCTCAATGGGCACGGGCACGTTCTACATCGATCTTCTCGGCAACACCGTAACCTGCGATGGCGTTATGCTCTTCAATGCGGACGCCAAGACCAACGGCGACGTTGCGGTGCACGTGATGAACGGTAGCGTTGAGGTTGACAGCCTCGGTATGATACGCCTGCTCGGCTGGGCAGCCTCCAAGTACGACACAAGCGATATCAAGCACTTTGATTTCTCATTTGAAAACGTAAATATAAGCCTTGCACAGGGTGCTACCACTACCGATCTCGTTACCTACTATTACGAGAGAGGCGCCTCCTCCGCAGGTCCTGCGTATAATGCTCTCACGTTTACCGACTGTACCTTTGACGTGCGCGGTGCCAAGGGAGCGATCACCGTATTTAACATCGGTGCAAAGAACGGCGGCGCACTGCTCGCAGCCGATCTTGACGTATACGGCTGTGAGATAATTGCAGACGGAACCGATGGCGTTACAGTTTACAAGCTCACCCCGAACTCTGATAGCTCTGCGGCATTCTACGCGGGTGAGGACGGATATCTCAAATACACCGTACCCGTGACAAGCGCCGCGCCCACCGTTACTCTGCCCGATGCAGGCGGCAGATCCCTCGTATTCGCGGCGGCAAGTAATGATGGCGAGTACGTGACGTATCAGCTTACCGAGGATAACCTCAATACCGTTTACGGTAAGATCACCGAGGAGTTTGCCTCGCGCGAGGATTACCCCTTTGCGGTATTTGACGGCAAGGGCGGCTTTATCACCGCAACACACGATTTCACCGTTACCGCGGCAAAGGCGGCAAGCAGCGCGGGTGACGGCGCGGTTATCCTTATGCGCCGCAATGCAGATATAAAGAGCAACGCTGCAGGCAGCAATTCCTTCAATCTTGAGGGCAAGGTTACGGTAGATCTCGGCGGCTATACGCTCTCAATGTCCGACTCCGGCGCGG
>JAZRLU010000057.1:0-2158 GCA_045647045.1 Eubacteriales bacterium | reverse complement strand
ATTAGGGGCTACAACTCCTTGGCTCACAGAACGACATGGCTACGATCCGACTTGCGGTTAACGCATGTAAGGGCTTTTTCGAATTTCGAGTGTATGGCTCTTCCCGACATATGGAGAATAAAAAGGCGTATGCGGAGTTACTATTGTGTACCGCCTACGCTTTTATTTTTTGACAGAGGAGGCTTTTTATGTCGGATTACCGAGCGCTGTACCGTAAGTACCGCCCTGCTGATTTTGATGAGGTTTCGGGGCAATCTGCAACGGTTGACATTCTTAAATACCAGGTAGCGTGTAATAAAGTCTCACACGCCTACTTATTCTGCGGCTCGCGCGGAACGGGTAAAACGAGCTGTGCAAAGATACTTGCAAAGGCAGTTAACTGTCTTTCTCCGAGAAACGGCAACCCCTGCAATGAGTGCGAGGCGTGCCGCTCGATAGATGCGGGCGTTGCTACAGACGTTATAGAGATGGACGCTGCAAGTAACAACGGCGTTGGCAACGTAAGGGATATGAAGGAGGAAATAGCCTTCACCCCCGCGGAGCTTAAGTACAGAGTTTATATCATAGACGAGGTTCATATGATGTCCGGCTCTGCCTTCAATGCGCTTCTTAAAACGCTTGAGGAACCTCCGTCATACGTTGTATTTATTTTGGCAACCACCGAGTTTAACAAGCTCCCCACAACTATAGTATCAAGGTGTCAGCGTTACGATTTCCGCCGCTTGTCTACCGACGATATAACGGCAAGGCTTGCAAAGATAGCCACCGCAGAGGGCTTTGATCTTACACCCGAGGGCGCGGCGGTCATAGCAAGAGCCGCCGAAGGCGGAATGCGTGATGCAATAAGCCTTCTTGATCTGTGTGCAGGCTCCCGCCGCAGGATCGATGCAGAGCTTGTGTTTGAGACCGTAGGCCGCGGCAATCGCTCTACCGTTTATTCCTTGCTCGGCAGCATACTTCATTCGGATTACGAAAAGGTATATTCGGTTATTGCCGATACGGTAAGGGTAGGCAGCGATCTTACCGTGTTCTGGCAGGAGATGCTTGATGCATACCGCGACGTTATGGTGGTTAAGAACGCCAAAAACGCGCGTGAGTATCTTGATCTTACCGATTCCGAGCATGAGATGCTTCTCTCTCTTGCAAACGAATACTCAATGTCAAAGCTTATATACCACACGTCCGTTCTTGAATCGTCCCTTGCGGATCTCATAAGAGCGCGTGAATCAAAGCGCAGCGTAGCTGAGATAGCGCTTACAAGAATGTGCGATCCAAGGCTCGGTAAGGGGGAAGAGTCCCTGCTTGCAAGGCTTGAGGAGCTTGAAAGCAAGGTATCGCGCCTTAAGTACGGTGCGGTATCTGTGGCAAGAGAGCCGCAGGTGCAAGAGCCCGTGCAGGTTGAGAAATCCTCTGCACCCGTGGCGGCACAAAAGATAGAGGCAGCATCGGCAGCCCCCGCCGCTCAGGCTCAGCAAAGACCGTATTCCAAGTGGGCAAAGGTAGTAGCAGAGGTTGAGATCGCAAAGCCCTCCATCCACTCACCCCTTGCAAAGGCGGTAGCCCTTGTGGAGGCAGACGGCAGCTTTACAATAAAGGTTGATGCCTTTTTCGTTAAAATAATCGGTGAAAATCTCGATAACCGTGCCCTTATTACGGGCATCATTGCAGATGCCGAGGGCACCGATCCCGCAAAAATAGTCCTGCGCGTTGTACCGAAGGCGGCAGGCGAGGTCGGCACACTTGCCGATGAGATAGAACAAGCGTTAAATAATTAAAGAATAAATACAGAAAGTCGAGGAATTGAAATGAAGGTAAGAATCCCTCAGAATCAGGGTGGTGCCGCAAATATGCAGCAGATGCTCAGGCAGGCACAGAAGATGCAGGAGGATATGGCTGCAAAGCAGGCAGAGCTTGAGGCTTGCGAGTACGATATAAGCGCAGGTGGCGGAGTTGTTAATCTTCGCATAAACGGAAGAAAAGAGGTTCTTTCCGTTAAGCTTGCAGAGGAGATCGTAGATCCCGATGATATTGAAACTCTTGAGGACCTTATTGTTGCCGCAGTAAACGAGGGCATCAAGAAGGTTGAGGCAATCGCACAGGCAGAGATGCAGGCTATCACCGGCTCCGTAGGTATCCCGGGCATCCCCGGTGGTCTGTT
>JAZRLU010000056.1:0-6791 GCA_045647045.1 Eubacteriales bacterium | reverse complement strand
GATTGACGTAGACGAGAATGGCGGCAAGTATCTCGTAATACACTCCGGCTCTCGTAATCTTGGAACTCAGGTAGCCGAGCATTACCAGAACCTTGCAGTAAGTCGGATCGTAGCCATGTCGTTCTGTGAGCCAAGGAGTTGTAGCCCCTAATTGTCTTCCTAAGACCGCTTGGCCTCCGACTTGATTGACGTAGACGAGAATGGCGGCAAGTATCTCGTAATACACTCCGGCTCTCGTAATCTTGGAACTCAGGTAGCCGAGCATTACCAGAACCTTGCAGTTGATCTTAATGCGGGCAAGGAGGACTATTACAGAAGACGCGATGAGATAATTCGTACCTACAAGGAGCAGGGAAGAAGGGCGGAGATACAGTCTGCTCTCAAGACTCTTGAGCGTGAGTACAAGGTGAAGGAGCCTTCACTCCCCAGAGACCTTTGCTACCTCTACGGTTCGTTTATGGAGGACTACCTTCACGATGTAGATATTTGCCAAAGGTTTGCCGAGAGAAACCGTGCGAGAATGGCAGAGATCATCCTTGAGAGATGCGGCTGGACAGCGGTTGAGACCTTCCAAACCATTCACAATTACATTGACGTGAATGAGATGATACTTCGTAAGGGTTCTGTTTCTGCAAAGCTTGGTGAGAAGCTTCTTATTCCCATCAACATGCGTGACGGTTCGCTTATTTGCATAGGTAAGGGTAATGGGGATTGGAACTTCTCCGCACCTCACGGCGCAGGCCGTCTTATGTCCCGTGCCGCAGCCTTTGAGAGACTTACTATGGCAGAGTATGAGCAACAGATGTCCGGCATATACTCCACCTGCGTTGTGCCCGATACGCTTGACGAGTCTCCTATGGCATACAAGCCTATGGATGAGATCGTAGAGAATATTGAGCCTACCGCAGAGATAATCTGCACAATCAAGCCTATATACAACTTTAAGGCGGCAGAGTAGCAACAAGGGAAGCACTGATGGGGAGCTTAAGTAAAGCCTCATCGGTGCTTTTTGCGTAAAATTCTTATACCGACCGGAATAATGAAACAAAAAGTTTCAAAAGCATTGACAAAGGCGGTTGTAAGTGCTATAATTTACTCACCGAGAAGTGAAACGCTTGGTTTCATTATCAAAAGAGGTGTTTATAATGAGAGCAATGAATGAAGATAAGCTTAAAAAGCTGGCTGAATATATTAAGCAATATGCAAGGGAAAATAACGGAGATGCGCCGCGCCTTTCCGATATTATGAGCTATATGAATATGGCAAAGGCAACGGCATACCGCTACGTGCTGGAGCTTGAAAAGCGCGGAGTTGTTTCTTATAACGGAAAGAAAACGCTTGAATCCGCCCTTCAAAAAAAGATGCGCTGCGGATTCCGTCGCGTGCCCGTTGTCGGCAGGGTGATATGCGGCACGCCGGATGAGCAGGAGGAGTACGTTTCTGCCTATCTTGCAATTCCGGAAGAGTGGGCTGCCGGCGAATGCTTTTTGCTTGAGGCTTACGGCGATTCCATGGCGGATATCGGGATATACGAGGGCGATCTTATTCTCGTTAAGCGAGCGCAAACCGCAAAAAGCGGTGATATAGTAGTTGCACTTACCGAAAACGGAAACACGCTTAAACGCCTGTTTTGGGATGGCAACAAGCCGCGCCTTCACGCGGAAAACAGATCTTACCCCGATGATAAAATAGACATTTATCCAAACGAGCTTATAATTCAGGGAATCGCGCTTAAGGTGATCAAAGACATCGGTTAATAAACGTTACGAAAGGAAACGTATATATGAGGCTGCAAGGTAAGGCATTAGAACAAAGACTATCGGAGTTTTCCAAGCCAACACACGTTTTGATTATGCAGATCTTGCCAATTTCTCACGAAACATCGGCAGCGGTGAGAGAAATAACAACCAACTCGGAATTAACCGAGGAGCAGGTAGTAGCGGCACTTAAAAGGCTGAAGCACGAGCTTGGAATAGATTAATGCAAAATTTTTAGCGGTATTAAAAACGCAAGTGGGCTGCCCTTTACGCAGGTGGCGTGGGTGTGATGCGTGTTAAGTCTAAAAACAAGAAGATCGGAGAGGCTATGATGCTTGACAAGAATACGGTTTTAAAGCAATATTTTGGGCATTCGGAGTTCAGGCCGGGGCAGGCTGCGGTGGTGGATGCCATTTTGAGCGGACGAGACGCGCTGTGCGTTATGCCAACGGGTGCGGGCAAGTCTGTTTGCTATCAAGTGCCTGCGATGATGTTTGAAGGCATTACCGTTGTTATTTCACCGCTGATCTCCCTTATGAAGGACCAGGTCAACGCCTTAACGCAAAACGGCATAGCGGCGGCTTATCTTAATAGCTCACTTACGTATCAGCAATACGTGCGCGTGCTTGAAAATATAAGACGCGGAGTGTACAAAATACTGTACGTTGCGCCCGAGAGGCTTGCCGTAACGGATTTTTTGTATGTTTGCAAGGATATAAGAATAGATCTTTTGGCGGTGGATGAGGCGCATTGTATTTCAAGGTGGGGGCAGGATTTCCGCCCGAGCTATTTGAAAATCTCGGAATTTATTGATTCGCTCGGATACCGTCCTACAGTTGCAGCGTTTACCGCCACCGCAACCGCAGAGGTGAAGGACGATATTGAGTATTCCCTGAGATTAAACGTTCCCTTCCGTATTACTACCGGCTTTGACCGCCCGAATTTAAAATTTGAGGTAATAAGATCGGCAGATAAATTCGGTGATCTGATTACGGTATTAAAGAAGCATACGGATGATTCGGGGATAATTTACTGTGCTACAAGAAAAAGCGTAGAAGAGGTTGGAGAACGCCTGAATGCCGCAGGCTTTGCGGCAACGGTCTACCATGCGGGGCTTGAGGATGAGGTTCGCAGGAAAAATCAAGAGGATTTTGTATACGACCGCAAACCCGTTATGGTTGCAACAAACGCCTTCGGTATGGGTATTGATAAATCGAACGTATCCTACGTTATCCATTACAATATGCCGTCGGATATTGAAAGCTATTATCAAGAGGCAGGGCGCGCGGGCAGAGACGGGGCAAACGCGGAGTGCATTTTGCTCTACAGCCCCAAAGACGTGTATATAAATCAGTTCTTGATTGAAAATTCGGCACCCAATCCCGATCTTACCTTTGAACAGCAGCAGGTGCTTAAGGCAAGGGATCATGATAGGCTCAAGAAAATGACCTTTTATTCAACGGCAAATACCTGCTTGCGAAGCTTTATATTGGATTACTTTGGCGAAAAATGTTCAAATTATTGCGGAAATTGCTCAAATTGCCTTACTCAGTTTACAGAGGTGGATATAACAGAAGAGGCAAAGGCTATTCTTTCCTGCATAGAGCAAACGGGCTCTCGCTTTGGCAAAAGGATGATATGCGACGTTTTAAGAGGCAGTAAAAGCGAGAAAATATTAAGCTTCGGTCTTAATTCCGTGGCTACTTACGGGGTGCTTTCATCTCACAAGGATTTCGCGGTGCGCGAGATGATAGACCATCTTGAGATCGAAGGATATATCAGATCTCGCGGCAATGAGTATCCCACACTTGCGCTTACACTGAAAGCAAGCGAGCTTCTCCTTGGTGAGCAAAGAGTTGTTATGAAGCATACAAAGCCTAAGGAGAAGGAAGCCGCACCGCGCAAAACAAAGAAGAAGGCGGAAAGGGCGGCAGAGTCTGTTAACCGCGTTCTGTTTGCTGAGCTTAAGGCATTGCGCCGCGAGATAGCGGACGAGAAAAACGTTCCTGCATATATCGTATTTGCCGATGCAACGCTTGTGGATATGTGCAAAAAGCTTCCCACAACGTACGGTGAGCTTCTTGAGGTATCGGGTGTTGGATCGGTAAAGGCACAAAAGTACGGAGAAAGATTTTTGAACGTGATAAGGTTTTACAAGCCTTAAAGTATCGCGTGGGCTTTCGGTGTGCCGATTGCTGCACTTTAAAGAATGGCGGGGCAAGCTATAGGGCTGCCCCGCCTTTAGCATATCGCATTTATGCGGTGCTGAATTATATATAAGTGCTTGATTTTGGCGTGCGGGTATGGTATAATGTTAAAAAACAATTCTGAAGGAGACACAGATGAAGATATCTTCAAAACTGATTTTGATGCTTCTTGCGATCGTTACGGTATTTTCGCTTTGCGCCTGTAACGGTGATACGGGCGATACACCCGAAACGCCCGGCACCACCGATACGCCCGATGAGGGAAACGGTGGCGAGAGCGGCGGCATAGACTGGGACAATACCGGACTTGACGGACTTGCGCTTATTTATGAAAAGAAGGCAAGATTCCAGGTGGTTTACGCCACAAGCGCGGGCTCTACGGCAATAAGAGAGGCTAATAACCTTGTTTCAAGGCTTCGTGAGCTTGGCATTGATATTGCAGATCCCGTTGCGGATACGGATGCCGATAAGGTTGCCGAGTGCGAGATCATCTTCGGCGCAAACGTAAGAAACCGCCCCGAGGCACTTACCGTAACAGATAAGTATCTCGGTGAGAAGGGTAAGACCATTAAGGTCGTTGGTACAAGCATTGTAGTTGCCGCAGGCAGCTCGGGCGAGCTTAAGAACGTTATCACAAGATTTACCACCACGGTGCTTGGTATAAAGTCTTCCACAAAAAAGCTTGAATCGCTTGCTATTGATGCCGATTTCTTTGAGGAATCGCTTACCGCGTATTCGATCACGTCCATTAAGATCGGCTCTTTGGATCTGCGCGATTACGTTATTGTTGAAGATTTTAACGAGAACGATATGGAGGACTACTCCTTAGATAAGATCGGCTCATTCCGTGAGGATCTGTATAAGGAATCGGGCATTTGGCTGGAATACGCAGATGCCGACCGTGCCGATCAGTACGATCATAAGATCGTTATCCGCTACGTTGCAGACAGAAGCGCGATGAACGAGGCGGGATTTGCCGCTTACGTTGATTCGGGCAAGAATCTTATTATAGAGTGCTCTTATGCAAACTCATTCGATTCTGCCTTTAGTACCTTTATGGATGAGCTTATCCTTGATAAGAGCGGCAGCGTAAGCATTGCATCAAGCTACAGCTACGTAAGCCGCGTTTGCGAGGTAACGTATGAGATGTTCGGCGCTGACGGTACCGATACCATAGACGATTTTGATGCTATTTTTGAAGCTCATACCTTTGCAAACCGCTGCGGGCAGACCGTTATAGGCAAAGCGGATGCTACCTATTGCATCGGTCCTTCCATTCTTAAGACCATTCCCATTAAGACCGACGTTGATTTCAACGGTTGTACCATCCTTATAAACGACGTTGGCTCGGAGGCTTACAAAACAAGGGGACTTTCCCTGTTTACCCTTGCCAGAGATCACGCAAGCGTTACGCTTAACGAGGCGCGCGTAGACGAGATCGCGGGCGCGGATGCAAAGATCCGCTTTGGAGACACCTCTATTCCTTGGCTTGCGGATTACATTGAAACCAAGAGCCTTGTAATGATCTCAAACTCCTACCACAAGGACTTCATACGCTTTGGCGCAAACCAGTCAAGCGGTGAAACACGTAAGGACGTTTACATTATGTATCCCGACGGATCGATAGATCCTGAGACCGAGGTATGCTTTGAGTTTGACGAGATCACCCTCGTTGAGATCTCCCGCGTTGACGATACACCCGTAACCGTTAAGAACGGCAACTTTGTAAACATCTGCTGCCGCACCGTAGCGGAGACCGAGTTTAAGAACAAGTACAATGCATACAACAGAGGCTTCAGATTTGAGAGATCAAACGTAACGTTTGAAAACATCACCCACAGAATGCAGGACGAGCCTGATATAGACACCTCGTTCGGTAACTGGGGTGAGCTTAAGGAGAGTTATCCTTATTACGCATTTATCTATACCGCGCAGACCTATAATCTTCTTATAAAGGACTGTGATCTTACGGCTCACACCACCTATTATGAGGATAAGGATGCTACGGCATCCACGGGTGGCGTTAAGCCCAACCCCGTTGCGCAGGGAACATACGATATTGCCGTTGAGCGCAGTATAGACGTAAGATTTGTTGATACCGTTCAATATGCTCCCACCGGTCTTGGCGACTCGAGATATTGGGGTATTATGACAAGTAACTGGTCTAAGAATATGCTCTTTGAGAATTGCGAGATCAACCGCTTTGACGCGCACCGCAGCTTCTGGGGCGCAAAGCTTATCAACTGTAATATCGGTCACTCGATAAACCTTGTTGGCGGCGGCGACCTTTATATGGAGAACGTAACCAAGATGGTACGCGGATCGTACATATCCATAAGAGGTGACTACGGCGGAACGTTCAGCGGTAACATCCATATGGTAAACTGCACTCTTGCGGGTGTTAACGAGTATAACAGCGTAAGAGGCACGTACTACAATCCTTCAAGCAGAGTTGACACGGGTATCGTGTTTGACGTTGGTTATATGAACAGCAACGATAACGGTTATTGGGATTGGTACTTCGGCTATACGTCCTATATGCCGCAGAATATTATCCTTGATAACTTCAAGTCGGGCGCAAAGCAAACGTTCTTGTTCCCCGCGTTTGACGACGGAGTATTTACCGAGGCAAAATATCCCCTTGTGATAACCAAGCAGATCACGTTCAGAAATATGTCTGCCATCCCGCTCAGCCCGGGTGAGGCAAGCCTGATGATAAACAGAATTCCTTACACGGTAGAGCACACCGACGAGGAATGATCCTTTATAGCAAAAGATGTGGGGTGCCGCTTTCTTGCGGCACCCCATTGATATTTATATAAAGCAC
>JAZRLU010000055.1:0-2173 GCA_045647045.1 Eubacteriales bacterium | reverse complement strand
GGAAGGAGCGGACGGCTTTTTCCTCATAGGAAGCAAGATATGCCTCATACTCCGCCCGCTCGGCATCGTATATCTCCTTTGCCGCAAGGTATGAAAGATATGCACTCTGATCGGCGTTATACTGCGCAAGCTCGCGCTCGTATTGCTCGTAAAGCGAAAGCTCCGCGTTGTATTTATCAAGCTTGCCAAGGTAATCCGAATATGCGGCATACGCCTCGTCATAAACTCTTTTTGCTATGCGGTATTCCTTGAAAAGGCGCTGCTGCTCCTCGTACTCAAGCTTATCCGAAACGTATTTTGCTACACCGTAATAAAGATTTGCGCAAAGATCTATATCGGCTGCAAGTATATCAACGTCGGCGCGGTAAATAATGCTTATCTCTACGCTGTTTACCTCGTCCTCGCCTATCTCTGCTTGCCAAACGCCCTCGGCTTTCTTTTGCGCCGTTCTGCCGACTATGGCGATATCGGCGGGATACCATACGAAAACGCCGCCGTCGGCACTGTAGGAATAATCCTTTGCGGTAACCGTAAGAATACCGCCGTTATAATCAAACGTAACGTTATGCTGCGGTACAAGCGTGCTGTACGTAAGCGTAAGTGTGCCGAAGGAATCAAGAAATTCCCTTTCCTTATCCGAAAGCTCTTCGCCAAGATGCTTAAGATAGCCTGCGGTTATATCGGATGCACCGTGAGTTACGTTGCTGCCCGAGCCGCTATGCGTAAAATCATAGCCACTGCCTTCCCCGTCTGCTGCGCTTACGGCAGGTGAGAAGACTGCGGCGGCAAGCAGGGCAAACAGCACAAGCAGGATCAGCGCGGTAATTATTCTGTTTTTCAAGCCTTCTCTCCTTTCCGTAATTTTTACTTTTATTTTTTACTCAAATATTCTCGGGGATTTTTCAATGAGGAAAAAGTAGGGGGACGTGGGTGAATTCAGAATCTTGAACTCGGATGCACAAATGCGGAAGCGGGAAAGCGTTGCAAAATACTCGCGCAGCATATCCCCTTCAAGTCTCCCTTCCTCGTGGCCGGGGTATATAGCTACTATAAGAACACCGTCCGGGGCAAGCAGGGATATTGCCGCCTCAACTGCGGGCATAGTGGTTTCTCTCATAGTGGTTACCGCTTTTCTGCCGCTTCTCGGTAAATACCCAAGATTGAACATACCTGCCTTTATAGGCTCCTTTACGTAATCCTTGACAAGGTGGTGAGATGCGCAGATAAGCGTATAGTTTTCGGGCGCGCAGTTTGCTTCAAGGTGTGCCCTTGTTGAATCGAGCGCCTCGCTTTGTATATCAAAAGCATAAACCTTGCCACTTTGACCTACGGTGCGCGAGAGAAAAAGAGTATCGTTGCCGTTGCCCATAGTGAAATCAACCGCCACGTCTCCCTCTCCGAGGTGCTCAAGAATAAAATGCTTATGAAGTCCCGTAAGATCTACCATAATCAGTCTCCAATGCTTTTTATCGGCTTTACGTATGCCGTGAAATTAGTTTTATAGGTTACGTAGCCCGGCTTTGAGCCTGCAGGCTTGCGTATATTTCTTACACGGGTATAGTCTACGGCAACAAGGTCGCCCGTTGCCTGAGAATATCCTGCGGCTATGGATGCCGCCTCCGTATAATCTCTGTCCGTAGGCTCCTCCCCTTCGGTTACAAGAATAACGTGAGATCCGGGGATGTCCTTTACGTGAAACCATATATCGTCCTTCGATGCCTCGCGCATCGTAAGTCTGTCATTTTGAACGTTATTTTTGCCTATGATAAGGCGCTTACCGTCCGTTGTTGTCATAGTGATCGGATGAGAGCGCATCTGCCGCGGCGGCTTATATCCGCGCATACGTGAAGCATAGCCTGCGTTGAACAGCTCGTCACGTATATCGGCAATATCCTGCTCTGTCTGTGCGGCATCAAGGAATGCGCACACGGTCTCAAGATACTGAAGCTCTGCCTCCCAAAGAGCGATCTGCTCTGTAAGGATCACCTTGGCGTTTCTTGCCTTCGTATAAAGCTTATACATACGCTGCGCGTTTGCCGAGGGGGAAAGGCGTGTATCAAGCTCAACCGTTATCTCGGGCATTTCCTCGTCATAATAGTCGGTAGCGCGAAGCTCTGCATCACCGCGCTTTATGCGGTAGATATTTGCGGTTATAAGATCTGCACGCTTTTTA
>JAZRLU010000054.1:0-6921 GCA_045647045.1 Eubacteriales bacterium | reverse complement strand
TTACAGTAACCGTACAGTACCTCTGCCGTTAAGGTAGGGGAAATATATGATAGCATAGCTATCACAATGTCGGGGAAAACCGGGTATAAGCTTCGGTTTTCTCCGATTTTTATATAGCGGCGTTGCCATTCTTGCTTTGATCCTATGCTTTGGCAGAATATACGTCAGACAAAAAACGTTGCGGCACATTTTTATTTTACAGATTGACTTTCGTGCGCGAATTTGGTAAAATATATAAAGGGGCAGAGAGAACGTCCTGCTTATATATCTGTACATCCCCCGAGTGAGGTATTTATTATGAATGAAAAACTTAAAGGCTTTATATTTCCTACCGTGATAACGGTGCCGTTTATGGCGGTTTATTATTATTTGGCATTGCCTGCTTTAAATCTGCGCTCATACGGCTTTTGGGCGTGGATCATCATAAGCGCCGCAATATTCGCAGCTTGTTATTTTTCCTGGAACAATCCCGATTTCTTCCGCGATGCGTTTTCATCCCTTGAAGCTTACGGTATAAGGCTCGGCAAGCCGAAGGCAAAAAAGGCAAAGGGCGGTGACAAGAGCGCCAACATCTTTGCAGAACAGATAAGGGAGAATCGCAAGGCTGCGGCGCACGATAAGGCAAAGGCGCGCGTCACGCTTATCACAAAAATAGTTCTTGCAACTCTTGCCGCAGCTATTTTGGTTATAGCCGCTATATCCTGCCCGATATTCCGCGCTGCGGATTATCAGAAGATGCTTACTGTTACAGAGTCCGATTTCTCAGAGGATATAGCAGAGCTTCCTCTCTCGCAGATCCCCGTTGTTGACAGAGATACGGCACAGCGCCTCGGCAGCCGTAAGATCGGTGAGGTAGTTGAGCTCGTTTCACAGTTTGACGTATCAAGCTACTATTCGCAGATCAACTATAAGGATAAGCCCTACAGAGTGTCACCTCTCGAATATGCGGGCTTCCTTAAATGGATGGCTAATACCTCAAAGGGTATTCCTTATTACGTTACGATCGATATGGCAACGCAGAATACCGAGCTTATAGAGCTTTCCGAGGGGATGAAGTATTCTCCCTCCGAGTTCTTTGCGCGCGATCTTAAGCGCCATATCCGTATGGCATATCCTACGCGTATGTTTGAAAATCTCTCCTTTGAGATAGACGACAGCGGCGCGCCGTATTGGGTAATGTCCTACTACAATTACACCATAGGTCTCTTCGGCGGTAAGGATATCGCAGGCGTTATTCTTGTAAATGCCGTTTCGGGAGAGATGACCGATTATAAGATCACAGACGTGCCGCAATGGATAGATCTTGCATATTCGCCCGAATTGCTTATAGCGCAGGCAAACAATTGGGGCTCATACAAAAACGGCTTCCTTAACTCCATTTTCGTACAAAAGAACGTAGTTGTTACAACCGAGGGCTATAATTATATCGCCGTTGACGATGACGTATGGCTTTACACGGGTATCACCTCCGTTTCCGCGGATCAGTCCAACATAGGCTTTATCCTTATCAATATGCGTACCAAGGAAGCAAAGACCTATATGATAAACGGTGCGGAGGAGTATTCCGCTATGGAATCCGCAGAGGGTCAGATCCAGGAGAAGGAATATACCGCTACCTTCCCCATACTTCTTAATATTGCAGACAGACCGTCCTACTTTATCAGCCTTAAGGATAATGCAGGACTTGTTAAGGCATATGCCTTCGTATCGGTAGCAAATTATCAGATAGTAGGCGTTGCCGATACAATTGACGGTGCAAGCGCGGAATATCGCAGAATGCTCGGCATCGATACAGAGGCACCCGATTCTGCCGATACACTTAACGTAACCGGCACGGTAGAGCGTATTGCCACCGCCGTAGTGAACGGAAATTCCGTTTACTATATCATGGTGGACGGAAAGGCATACAGCTGTGACATATCCGTTTCGGCAGAGCTGCCCTTCCTTATGGCAGGTGATAAGATAACCTTCAAGGCATCGTCCGGCGGTAAGATAATTAAGCTTGCGCTTTATACCGAGCCCACAGACGGCACAGAAGGGTAAGAAAGCCCTACACTAAATAAACCCTATATAAAGGGAGCACGCTCCCGAACGAGGTAGATATGAATTTTAACGAAGCAAAGGCAAGAGCCGAATATTTAAGACAAACGCTTGAGTACAACTCGCGCCTTTATTACGAGAAGGATGCCCCCGAGATATCCGACTATGAGTATGATGCACTTTTCCGTGAGCTTGTAGAGCTTGAAGCAGAGTATCCCGAGCTTGATACGCCCACCTCACCTACCAAGAGAGTAGGCGGTAAGGCGCTTGATAAGTTTGAAAAGTTTACTCATTCTGTAAGAATGGGCAGCTTGACCGACGTTTTCTCCGAGGAAGAGCTTGCAGATTTTATCGGTAAGGTTGAGGCGGATATCGGTGAATGTGAGTGGAGCGTTGAGCCTAAAATAGACGGTCTTTCGGTTTCTCTTATATATGAAAACGGCGTGCTTGTGCGCGGTGCTACGCGCGGTGACGGTATTGTTGGAGAGGACGTTACGGAAAACCTGCGCACCGTGCGCTCTATACCGCTGACGCTTACCGAGCCACTTCCGTACCTTTGCGTGCGCGGCGAGGTATATATGCCGAGGAAGGTGTTTGACGAGCTGAACGCGGTAAGGGAAGAGGAGGGGCTTTCCCTCTTTGCTAACCCCCGTAACGCCGCCGCAGGCTCGCTACGTCAGCTTGATCCGCGTATCGCGGCATCAAGGCGCCTTGAAATATTCGTTTTCAATCTTCAGGAGGGCTCGCTGTACGCGGATGGGCGTGCTTGCAAAACTCATTCCGAGTCGCTTGACCGTCTTGACGAGCTTGGCTTTACCACACTTCCGAGAAGAAAAATGCTCCGCGGTGTGAAGGACGTAACCGATTACGTTCGCACCCTCGGCGAGGCTCGCCCGGAGCTTGAATTTGATATGGACGGTGCAGTCGTAAAGCTTAACGATCTTGCCGAGCGTAAAACGGTAGGTGAGGGAACTGCTACGCCGAAGTGGGCGGTTGCATTCAAATATCCCCCCGAGGAAAAGCTTACCGTGCTTGAATCCATATCTATTCAGGTCGGCAGAACAGGTGTTCTCACACCTATTGCAAATCTTAAGCCCGTGCGCCTTGCAGGTACTACCGTAGCAAGAGCAACCCTTCATAACGAGAGCTTCATACGTGAGCGCGATATACGCGTAGGTGATACCGTTGTAGTAAGAAAAGCGGGCGAGATAATACCCGAAATAGTGCAAAGCATCAAGGATAAGCGCCCCGAGTGGGCAGAACAGTTCTCTATGCCCTCTACCTGCCCCTCCTGCGGCGGTAGAACAGAGCGCGATACTGCAGGAGACGGAACTGCAATAAGATGTATAAACCCCGCGTGCCCTGCAAAAAATGCAAGGGGCATCATCCATTTTGCATCAAAGGGCGCTATGAATATAGAGGGAATGGGCCCCTCCGTTGTATCCCTGCTTCTTGAATGCGGAAAAATATCCGATATTTCCGATATATACAGCCTTAAGGTAGAGGATATAGAGGGGCTTGACCGTATGGGTAAAAAGAGCGCCGAAAACCTCATAGCGGCAATAGAAAAATCAAAATCCGCAGGTCTTGAGAGACTTCTGTTTGCTCTCGGCGTACGCCAGGTGGGTGAGGTTGCGGCGGCAACCATCGCCGCCAAGTTTGGAACTATAGACGGTGTAATGGCGGCAAGCTACGATGATTTTTCCGCAGTAGAGGATATTGGTGATATCACCGCACGCGCCCTCGTTGAATTCTTTGCCGATGAAAGCGTGCGCGCTCTTATAGAAAGGCTGCGCGAGCTTGGCGTTAATATGAATGCAACAAAGCAGCAGCTTGCCGACAATTTTGCCTCTCTTACCTTCGTTTTAACCGGAACTCTTCCCACAATGACGCGTGACGAGGCAAGCGAGCTTATACGCGAGCGCGGCGGTAAGGTTTCGGGCAGCGTATCAAAGAAAACGTCCTACGTCCTCGCAGGCGAGGATGCAGGATCAAAGCTCACACGCGCAAAAGAGCTCGGCATTACCGTAATAGACGAGCCTACGTTTATTGCAATGCTCGACAGAACGGATCTTTAATAAAAACGTTTAAAAAGGAATAATCAAACCTTGATCATTCCGATTATTACAAAAAAAGCGGTAGAGGCAATGCTTTCGCAGCACCTCTACCGTTTTATTCTTGATTTTTATTGTTTTTCTTTCATGTATGGCATATAACTTTTATTAGGCAGGAATTCGTGAGGTTGTTTGAGACGGATATATACTGTAACATTCAACATAAGAGACAAAGGCAAAGACCAGTATCAGTATCTTATAGATTTTAAAGAAAACAAGACGCCCGGTCTCAGCACTACGGTTGAAAGCAACCTCCTGCGAGCTGACCAAGCGTCTTATGTTAGCAACGGTCAGCTGTTGAACGTGGAGAAAGAAACCTCCCCGTAACCTACGTCCGAAACGTCTTTTGACGGCAATGCTACCACTAATAGAATATCACACATTGATTCGCTTGTCAATACATCTTCCGAAATAAAATCCTCCTCACGCAAACGCATCGTAACAACCGTACAGCTTCCCCTTCAAGTCCGCCTACCCACAGTAAAAAATAAAAGCCAAGACTTAAAAGCCTTGACTTTCATTTTTACGAAAGAGCGACCCAAAGGTGCGTAAGTGTAGGTAAAAGCAAACAAAAGGTGTAAACGACCTTAGTTTTTAGTGAGTTCCCATTTAGAATAAACCATATTTGCTTTTTTGTCTATATCCCAAGGGTATGTAAGTAAATTAAGCAAATACTTTGTGGGAGGGTTAGAAACGTATTTTTTATAGTGCTTAGCAACCTTCCAAAATTCCTCCATTGTATACTGTGTGGGAAGCTTTTCAAGCGCTGCTCTGAACTCTGATTCTTGTTCTTCGGGTAAATCCAACCAACAGTTCGTTATCATTGGTTGTAGCTTGATTTCCGCAGCATCGAATTTCTGTTTGTGCTTTGGGTTATCTTGAAAACACTTTTCGATTTCCTTACGAATATCATCAGATACAGGTTTAACCCAAGCAATATCCTCATATGAAAAATCGATTCGGGGTTTCATTTTATCTGTAAAGCATTTTTTCAAAATTGCCCACTGACCTATAATTTGTCCCTTTTTCCAACGAATACCTTCACCGACATAATCTTCGTTGGCGATTTTGGGTTTGATATCAATCAATTGCCAATATCCCGAACCGTATCCTGTTACATAATCGCCGATTTTTATTTGACTCATAAGCTTACCGTCCTTCGTTGATTTGTCTTATTATACCACACTTTTGTGAATAAATCAAGGCGTATATAGACGGAGAGAATGTTGTTTCTATTCGTTTTGGACTCAAGCATAATCAAGGGGCTATCAGTCATAACCTTACCACCTTTCAACTAGCTACGATAATTATAACATAAAAGTTATTACTTTTCAACTTGATATAATAAAAAATGCTTTTCGACCGACGAGAGAAAAGCTACATCAGCACCTTTTCACTATTCACTATTACTTATTACTTGCCAAAAATCGACAAGAGGTTTGAGTGAAAAGTGAAGAGTGAAGAGTGAAAAAGTAAAATCGACAAGCTTCTGTCGAAACTTGTCGATTTTTGGCAGGGGCAGAAGGACTTGAACCCACGACCCATGGTTTTGGAGACCAGTACTCTACCAACTGAGCTATACCCCTATGCACTCAATTATTATACTAAATAAAAAAGGTTTTGTCAAGGGGTTTGTAACTTTTTTGCGAAAAATATTTTGCAAGCCGTTTTTGATCATATGCTAACTTCTGCACTAAGCGATTCGGGGCAGGGAGAAAAAAATAGCACACCGCAAGGGTGCTTGGATTTCTGCGGAGAATTTGCGCCCGAAAGCCTTTACCTAATTTGAATGGCTGATTCTTAGTCGATCCGTGTTGTCTTGCCCTGCAAGACCGGGGCGCAATGTTTCGAACTCCTGCACGAAGATTTCTTCGTGCGCGGAGCGATTCGGGGCAGGAACGAAAAAAAGCATAGCACACCGCGAGGGTGCTTGGATTTCTGCGGAGAATTTGCGCCCGATAGCCTTTACCTAATTTGAATGGCTGATTTTTAGTCGATCTGTGTTGTCTTGCCCTGCAAGACCGGGGCGCAATATTTCGAACTCCTGCACGAAGATTTCTTCGTGCGCGGAGCGATTCAATTCAGGGGCAAAAAAAGAGTAGCACACCACGAGGGTGTGCTACTCTTTTTTGGTGCTCCTGCGGAGAATCGAACTCCGGACACCTTGATTAAAAGTCAAGTGCTCTACCAGCTGAGCTACAGGGGCATAAATCAGTTATTTATGGTGCTTTGTTTGATGTGCCGAGGCACATTGATTAAAAGTTTGCTACGCGGGATTTGATTTACAAAACCGTTCCGCTACGGTTGCAGGGGTAATTTGAGCGCCGCGTTACGCAAGATACCGCGGATACTTTCTGCCACTGTATAGCTTTGTGCCTGCGGTATGCAAGTGCTCTACCAGCTGAGCTACAGGGGCAAACGTGCGCAATTCTTCAACGCGCCTAAATATAATAACATATTTCGTTCGGTTTGTCAATACCTTTAAAAAGTTTTTTTATTTTTATAAAGTGGTTGAAAAAATGCGGGTTTTATGGTATTATAGGGTATATAGAACACACGCGAAATATGAAGGAGGGCGCACTTGGAATTGCTTACAAGCACTGTTAGTGCACAGTATAACGGAACGGTTATACGCGATTATCTCAGGCGCGCTATGGGGCTTTCTGTAACGCTGATCAAAAGGGTAAAGTACGGCGGCGTTTTTATAAACGGTGAAAACGTGCATATGCGCGCGATAGTGCGCGAGGGTGATACCGTTGAGGTCAGG
>JAZRLU010000053.1:0-2797 GCA_045647045.1 Eubacteriales bacterium | reverse complement strand
ATTTTACAGAAAAAATCAAACCTCACGTATTAAATCAATTACCTTTTAACGCAAAAAAGAACAGAGAACGTTTTAGATTCTCTGTTCTTTTTCTATTTTCACCTACTGTGGAATATCCCTTATACCTCCATAAGTATGGGAAGTATCATAGGCTTTCTTTTTGTTTCCTTGAAGATGAATTTTGCTACGTCGTCACGTATTGCGGTTTTAATTTGGTTTGCATCACGCACGGATCTTTTAAAGCATCTTTCGATAGCGGCATCCGCGATATCCTTTGCTCTATCAACAAGATCGCTTGATTCCTTAACGTAAACAAATCCCCTTGAAACGATATCAGGACCGGAGAAGGTAAGTCTTTCTTCAAGATTTACCGCCGCAACGATAATAACCAAGCCATCCTCCGCAAGGTGCTTTCTGTCTCGCAGAACAACGCTGCCGATATCACCGACGCTAGAGCCGTCTATAAGCACCTTACCCGAAGGAACGCTTCCGGAAAACTCACAGCCGCGCTTATCAAGTGCAAGCACCTTACCGATCTCGGAGATAAAGATATTCTGGGGCTTTATTCCCATAAACTCCGCTATCTCCTTGTTGGCATACAAATGCCTGTACTCACCGTGAATGGGCATAAAGTATTTAGGCTTAAGAAGGGATATCATAAGCTTGATCTCTTCTCTGCAGGCGTGACCCGAAACGTGCACGTCCTCTACCGAATCGTTTACCACCTTAACGCCGTTTCTTATAAGAGCATTAACTATATTGCCAACAAACTTTTCGTTACCGGGAATTGCGCTGGAGCTTAAAACAACGATATCATTAGGGGTAAGCTTAACCTTATCGTGCTCGCTGAAGGCTATTCTGTAAAGCGCCGACATAGGCTCACCCTGGCTACCCGTGGTAATAAGGGTTATCTCACCGGGGGAATATTTCTTTATATCACCTACGTTGATAAGAACGTCATCGGGCAGCTCCATATATCCAAGCTCAAGTGCCGCACCGAGTATGTTTGTCATACTTCTGCCGATCACGGCAACCTTTCTGTTATACTTTGCGCTTGCATTTATTATCTGCTGCACTCTGTGAACGTTAGATGAGAAGGTTGCTATAATAAGCCTCTTACCCTCGCTTTGCATAAAGATACGGTCAAGCGAGCCGCCAACCGTACGCTCCGAAGGGGTAAATCCGCTGCGCTCCGCATTTGTGGATTCACACAAAAGAAGCTCAACGCCCTCGTTACCTATCTGTCCTATGCGCGTAAGATCCATTATCCTGCCGTCAATAGGGGAAACGTCAAGCTTAAAATCTCCCGTGTGGAAGATGTTGCCCGCAGGGGTTCTTACGCATATCGCGCACGCATCCGCTATAGAGTGATTAACGTGGATAAATTCTGCCTTAAATACGCCAAGATTCAGCACGTCCCCTGCCTCAACGGTGTAAAGCCTTGGCTCAAAGGGCGGGGGATTTTCATCAAGCTTCCCCTCAATTATACCAAGAGAAAGCCTTGTTCCGTAAACCGGAACGTCAATTTTTGAAAGTAAGTAGGGAACTGCACCTATATGATCCTCGTGCCCGTGTGTAATAAGCACGCCGCGCACCTTATGCGCATTCTGCACAAGATAAGAAAAATCGGGGATAACAAGATCTACTCCGAGCATATCGTCATCAGGGAAGGCAAGTCCTGCATCTATTACAATAATATCCTCGCCGCACTCGATAAGCGTTATATTCTTTCCGATCTCGCCAAGTCCGCCAAGAGAGATAACCTTAACCTTCTTGCCCTTTTCCTTTGAAGGAAGCATCACGCCCTCGGGCTTTCTTCTCTTTTTGGGCTTTGCCATTGCTACGCCCTCTTCGATTTCATCTAAAAGTGAAAGTCTCTTTTCATCTGTTGTATATCTTGTTTTGCCGCCCTTTCTTTTCTTCTGTGCTACAGGCTTTGAATTACCGCCGCCTACAGCTTTCTTTTTCGGCATGGGGGTGTGGTTAGATGAGGCGTTTTGGCGCACTTTTTTATTCACGGGTGCCTCGTTTTCGGTTACCTGAGCTGCACCCGTGTTAACCTTTGCCTTCTTTTTCGGGGCTTTTTGCTCGGTTTCTTTATTATTATTTATGCCTGCGCCGCGTCCGTTTTTTGGAATGCGGGGCTTTTTTTCTTTTTTCTGACTATTCTTCATTTTATGTCCGTTTCTGCACCGTAGGGTGCTAAAATCAAATTATCAATAGCACAAGGGTAAGTATAACAGCCGCACTTATAAACCCCGCGGAAAATATTATCAATCCGCGCGGTACAAGCCTGCAATCATATCTCTTTTTACCTACACCCGTGCTTTCCTCTATTATACGGCTTGCCTCTTTAACAAGATCCGTTCCTTTTTTTATTTCTTTTTTATCCTTAAGTATAAAGTATGCCTCTTCAAAGATCTCACTACCCGTGCTCTTAAGGCAAACAACCTTTTTCTGATAACCGCGCATATCTTCCCCTTGTAAGCTCTTCTTTTCAAGAGAATTATATACGCACTTTTTCTTTTTTATACATTTTCGGCAGGAAATACCTTGATTTGAAGAATACCCCGTTTCAAGACCTCCTGCCGAAAGTGTGTTTTTTTACTTTTTGCCGAAAAGCCTTTGGAAGAATCCGCGCTTTTCACGGGGGCGCTCTTCTGCACTTTCCTCTGTTACGGTATCGGTTATCTCTGCCACTTCATTGCCGGCATTATCCTCGCTTGCCGCCTCAAAAGCAGGCTCTATAGCTTCCTGTTGTGCGGGCTCTGTAGCTTCCTCTACTGTGGGCTCTGCC
>JAZRLU010000052.1:0-1348 GCA_045647045.1 Eubacteriales bacterium | reverse complement strand
TATCTCAACGTATATTCTGTCTAACACGCTATTCTGCTACCTTATACAATATCCTTTATTTTGCGAAGCAGGCTTTCTGCATAATATGCAAAGCCGAGATCGTTGGGATGCAAGGTACCGTCTGCATACATCTCCTTAATGGGGGGCACAAGGGATATACCGGATATCGCATTAAAGCCCCTCTTTTCAGCCTCGTTCTCTATATAGTGGCGGAAGGCGTCAAACTCTGCGCTCATCGGTGCGCCGTCTGCAGTGCATCTGTAGATAGGAGATATAACTATTACCTTTTTATCGGCATAGTTTTCCTTAGCGAGATCAAGATATGCGCTTACCTGCTCGCGCTTTTCATCCATGGTAGCGCCGCCGCGCATAAAATCGTTTGTACCGTATGCGATAAATACAACGTCGGGATCAAAGCTCGGTACGTCAAAGGTATCAGCGGCATAGAACGCGCCGCCAATACCGTTTATGATCGCATCGGCATCGTAATAATCTATCACGCGCCACGCGTACGAGGTTAAATGATAAGAAGAATTATAGCCCTGAGTTATGGAGTCACCGATGAAAAGGAAGCGCTTATCATAGCTTACGGGCTCTACGTACGCGCCGTCATCAATCTCAACGCATCTTATAGATCCTACGCTGTGGCTTGGGAATACAAGCGTTATTCTTGCACTTTCAAGCGCATCGCCGCGCTCGTTTGTAAGGGATACGGTATGCTTACCCTGTGCAAGCTTACAGCGCAGGTTGCCGTTTATCTTTAACTCAAAGCTGCCGCCGCTTACGGTTTCGAAGGAAACGAAGGATGAATTGGTTTTAAAATCGAGGCGTACGCCGGTTGTGGTAACAGCGCGGTCACCAAGCGTTTGCGAGTATCTGAGCCATGCCTGATGCTGCTTTTCCGTGCACTTATAAAAACGAAAAGCACCGTCCACCTCCTCTACAAGATGTGCTCCGCGGGTGATTTTTTCAACTGTGTCAAATCCGAGTATCATTTTTAAACCTTCCTTTTGTTTTTTATTTACTTTAAGATAGCACACATTTTTGCGTGCATACTATTTACAATGCGATATTTTTGTGCTAAAATCAATAAAAAAAGCTTTGGAGACCTTATGAAATTAAAGCTCAAATACGTATATGATTTTTATAATAACGGAGACCTTGCATTTTCGGATATATTCGAGCAAAGCATCGATGTTTTGAACGTGCCGCAAAGATTTACCCTGCACGATCAAGAGGATGCAAGCTTTATTGTAAGCGGTCCTTTAAAAAACCACGTAGGTACATACGTTACCCTTACTTATCCGAACAAGGATATTATTATAATATACTCCGGTGCCTCGCAGGA
>JAZRLU010000051.1:0-8394 GCA_045647045.1 Eubacteriales bacterium | reverse complement strand
GGTATGACCGAGGAAGCCGAGATATGCAAAAGAGTACCGAGATACCCTGCAAGAAGCTTCCGCGAGGCACTTCAGTCCTTCTTTATGCAGTTTATTATCATAATGAAGGAGAATCCTTACGGCGGTAACAGCCCGGGACGCCTTGATTATTACCTTTGGCCCTATCTTGAAGCAGACCTCAAAAAAGGCATTATCACCCTTGAAGAGGCAGAGGAGCTTTGCGAGGAGCTGTTTGTACGTATAGACGAAAGGCTTTACCACAGTGACAAGTGGGGCGAGAGTGTTGTGCTTGGCGGTTGCCACCCCAACGGCACCTCTGCGGTAAATCCCCTTACCTACGCAATGATCCGTGCTTATATGAAGTACGATATCATTCACCCCCTTCTTTACGGACGTATCCCGAACGATCCGCCGAAGGAATATATCGATCTTCTTACAGACTACGTTATAAACGGTAGAAACCGCGCGCAGCTGATAAACGATGAAACAACGATCAAGGCGCTTATCCAAAACGGTGTAAGCGAGACAGATGCTGCAGATTACTATTGCGGCGGATGTATGGAGGTTGGTATACAGGGCAGAACAAGTGACTTCCTCTTTACCGGATATCAGAACATTGCAAAAATGTTAGAGCTTTGCATAACCGGAGGCTACTGCCTTGTAGAGAAAAAGCAGCTTGAATACCTGAAGCCCACACCCCTTACCGAGTTTAATACGTACGAGGATTTCTATGCCTCCTTTATCGGTGAGGTTGAGAAAATGCTTGTGCGTAACCTTAAATATCAGGATATGCTCAGTGCACACGTAGAAAAGAAGCGCCCCTCATATCTTCTCTCCGCCATGGTAGATGATTGCCTTGCAAGAGGCAGAAATATGCACGGCGGCGGAGCAAGATACCATGATTACGGCTCGGCACTTGTTGCCGTTCCCAACGCGGCAGATTCACTTACCGCAATAAAGATCGCGGTATTTGATGAGAAAATATGCACCGCGGGCGAGCTTATGGAGGCACTTAAGGCTAATTTTGAGGGCTACGAGGAGCTTCACGCAAGACTTCTTGCCCTTCCTAAGTACGGTCAGGAAAACGAGCTTGCGGATTCTATCTGCGCGCAGCTTTGCGTGGATCTTAACCGCATCTATTCCTCCTACGTTAATCGCTTTGGCGGCAACGGCAAGCTTGTTATGCTTACGTTTATATGGGCACCCGTTGCGGGCGCTATACTCGGCGCAACGCCTGACGGAAGAAAGGCAGGCGTGCCGATCGCACATTCTATGACACCCCAATCGATGGCTATGACAAAGGGTATCACGGCTGCTATCAACTCCTGCACGTCCTTACCCTTCGAGCTTTTCACAGGTGGTGCTTCAACTATGTGGGATCTTGATACCAACCTTGCAAAAAGCGAAATAGTTTCCTCGCTCTTTATGACCTTCTTTGAGCAGGGCGGACAGATATTCCAGGGTAATATGACAGACGTTGAAGAGCTCAAAAAGGCGCTTGAAAACCCCGATCAGTATAAGCACCTTATCGTGCGCGTTGGCGGCTACTCTTCAAGATTCGTTACCCTCCCCCGCTCGCTTCAGGACGAGATCGTTAACAGAATGAGGCACAGCTCTTAAGCTGCCACGGAATCAAAAGCAAAAAAACATCAAAGAGGTATCGATAATGGTTGTTTCCGAAAAAATGAAAGCGCTTTTTGAGCGTTCAAGACAAATTGCAATAAGCCCTCCGCGCAACACCTTTAACCGCGATCTGCACTATTCTGCGCTTAATATATATAAGGATCTTCCGATATGGGAAAAGCAGGCGCGCGCTATGGCTTACGCCATTTTGAACCAAGAGGTATACGTTGAGCCTTACGATAAGATCATCGGAAGGGTTTATTACCAAAACGAAATAAAGGTTGAAGCGCACGATCCCGATTTTGACTTTAACCAGCAACCCCGTGCAAATGCAGAGAAAAACGATCCCGAATATGCCGAGCTTTGCCGCTATCAGCTTGCAACGTACGGCTCCCCCGGTCATATCGCGTGGGACTGGAATTCCCTGCTCCGCAGAGGTACGGAGGGCTTGCGCGAAAGATGCTATACAGGACTTCAGCGCCACAGCGGTGACGAGGAGGCGGAGCACTTCTATAACGGCGTGCTTATAATCCTTGAGGCACTTGAGGGCTGGAACGATAAGCACGTTGAAAAGCTTATAGAGATGGGCAAGACCGAGGAAGCCGAGATATGCAAAAGAGTACCGAGATACCCTGCAAGAAGCTTCCGCGAGGCACTTCAGTCCTTCTTTATGCAGTTTATCATAGTAATGAAGGAAAATCCTTACGGCGGTAACAGCCCGGGACGCCTTGATTATTACCTTTGGCCCTATCTTGAGGCAGACCTCAAAAAAGGCATTATCACCCTTGAAGAGGCAGAGGAGCTTTGCGAGGAAATGTTTATCCGCATAGATGAGCGCCTTTATTACCGCGATACGTGGGTAGAAAGCGTAGTTCTTGGCGGATGCAATCCCAACGGAACGTCCGCTGTAAATCCGCTTACGTATATAATGATCCGTGCATTTATGAAGCACGATATCACGCATCCGCACATTTATTGCCGTGTACCGAGCGATCCGCCCGAGGAATACGTAAAGCTGCTTGCAGATTACGTTATAAACGGTAAAAACCGTGCGCAGCTTCTTGGTGACGAGTCGATCATAAACGCACTTGTTAAAAACGGCGTAAGCGAGACCGATGCCGCAGATTACTATTGCGGCGGATGTATGGAGGTTGGCGTACAGGGCAGAACGAGTGACTTCCTCTTTACCGGCTATCAGAACATTGCAAAAATGTTAGAGCTTTCTATGACCGGTGGATATTGCCTTACCGGAAAGCGCTACCTTGATTATCTTAAGCCCACCCCCATTACCGAATTTTGCACGTACGAGGATTTCTACGCCTCCTTTATCGGTGAGGTTGAGAAAATGCTTGTGCGCAACCTTCAGTATCAGGATATGCTCAGCGCGCACGTGGAAAAGAAGCGCCCTGCATACCTTATCTCGGCAATGATAGACGATTGCCTTGCAAGGGGTAGAAATATGCACGGCGGCGGTGCAAGATACCACGATTACGGATCTGCCATTGTTGCCGTACCCAATGCCGCAGATGCGCTTACCGCAATAAAGATAGCGGTATATGATGAGAAGATATGCACCGCGGGCGAGCTTTTAGAGGCACTTAAGGCTAATTTCGAGGGTTATGAGGCGCTTCACGCAAAGCTCCTTGCCCTTCCCAAGTACGGTCAGGAAAACGAGCTTGCGGATTCTATCTGCGCACAGCTTTGCGTGGATCTTAACCGCATCTATTCTTCCTACGTAAACCGCTTTGGCGGTAACGGCAAGCTTGTTATGCTTACGTTTGTATGGGCACCCCCTGCAGGTGCTATACTCGGCGCCACTCCTGACGGAAGAAAGGCGGGCGTGCCGATCGCACATTCTATGACACCGCAGTCTATGGCAATGACAAAGGGTATCACGGCTGCTATAAACTCCTGCACCTCCCTTCCCTTCGAGCTGTTTAACGGTGGTGCTTCAACAATGTGGGATCTTGATACAAACCTTGCAAAAAGCGAAATAGTTTCCTCGCTCTTTATGACCTTCTTTGAGCAGGGCGGCCAGATATTCCAGGGTAATATGACAGACGTTGAGGAGCTTAAAAAGGCGCTTGAAAGCCCCGATCAGTACAAGCATCTTATTGTACGCGTTGGCGGCTACTCTGCAAGATTTGTTACCCTTCACCGCACGCTTCAGGAGGAGATAATCAACAGAATGAGGCATAACAGCTAAACAAAAGTTAACAGAAAGCATAACGGTGGATTTATTAACGAAATCCACCGTTTAAGGATAAAATGGAAGGTAATATTTTCGATATTCAGCGCTTTTGCGTGCACGACGGCCCCGGAATAAGAACTACCGTGTTTTTCAAGGGCTGCCCCTTAAGATGCATATGGTGCCATAACCCCGAATCTCAAAAGGCTGAGGTAAGCATTGCATACTACAGCGATAAATGCGCATCCTGCGGTGCCTGCGCCGCGGTATGCGATCAAAATAAGCACACAATGGTTAACGGCAAGCATATTTTCAACCGCACGGGCTGCATTCGCTGCGGCAAGTGCAAAGAAGCGTGCCTCAACGGTGCGATAGAAATCCTCGGCAGGCGTGAAAGTGCAGAACAGATCCTTTCCGAGGTTATAAGAGACAGGATCTTTTACAAAAACTCGGGCGGCGGGCTTACTGTTTCGGGCGGTGAGCCGTTTGCGCAAGCAGAATTTCTTACAGAGCTTTTGCGCTCTGCAAAGGAAAAAGGTATACACACCTGCATTGAAACCTGCGGCTATGCCAAGCCCGAAAAGGTAGCCGAGGTAGCAAAATATACCGATATATTCCTTTTTGATATAAAGGAAACAGACGATGCGCGCCACACGGAGCTTACCGGAGTTCCCTTCACCCCCATAAAGGAAAATCTTATGCTTCTTAACAGTCTCGGCGCTAAAATAGTGCTGCGTTGCCCTCTTGTTCCGGATATCAACACGCGCGATGAGCATTATACGGAAATAGCAAGGCTTGCTGCCGCGCTTGATAACCTTCTTGAGGTAAACGTTATGGCTTATCATCTGCTTGGAAACGGAAAGTACGATGCTCTTGAAATGGAAAACAAGATGCTTGGGCACAGTGCAATGACCCCTGAGCAAAAAGAAGAATGTATAAAGGCAATATCGGATAAAATTACCGAGATATGCGGCAAGGCAGTAAAGGTTTGCTGACTTACAGGAGATAAATTATGTCCGAGATAAAATTTCTTGTATTCGCAGATTTTCACTATAAGAAAAGAATGTATCCGTCAACCGTGGCGCATCTTGATGCCATACTTCAAAGGGCTTTAGATGAAAGCTGCGACCTTATAGTGCACGAGGGCGATTTTTGCAATAACTACGTAGGCTCAAGGGAGATCACGCGCACGCTTCTTTCCTCCCCCCTCCCCGTTTTCGGGATATATGGCAACCACGAGCTTGAAAGCGCGGGCAATACGATGGCGGTAGTAACCCCTTTATTAACTAACCGTGCTGATTGTGTAGCTTGGGGAACAGAAAGTGGCAAAATCGAAAACGGCAGTATTGCATACTACTATTACGATATAAAGGATTTCCGCTTTATTTTCCTTGATGCAAACTATTCGATTATGCCCGATGGCATCACATATGAGCATAACAAGGAAAATAGCTGGACAATGCCTGCGGGTAATTCAAGATGCACCTCGCTTGGCTCTGTACAGCTTGCTTGGCTTGATACGGTGCTGACGGATGCGGCAAGCCGTGGGCTTCATTGCATAATAAACGCGCATCCCGCGTTTTATGAAAGGCAAGGATGCTCCCCCGATTCAGATGCCGTGCGTGCCTTATATAAAAAGGCAAATGGGCAAAAAAGCGGCACGGTTATTATGAGCGTTAACGGCCATTACCACACCGATGGCTTTACCGCGGTAGACGGAGTTTATTATTTTGACGTTAACGTTGCTATAAACGGATGGTGGCAGAGCAAAAAATATTTCCCTTATGCAAATCCCGAATATACGTTTGATTTTACCGACTATGATGAAAACGGAAACGCTATAGCGCATAGTAAAATGCCCTACGCCTCGCTTTCCATGGGCGCGCAAACGCAGTTCTTTAAAGATCCGCTTTCAGCGATCGTTACCGTTACGTCCAACGGTCGTATAACCGTTAGCGGCAGTGATACCGAATGGGCATACGGTATTACAAGAGACGATCTTCCAAGCTGCTCTCACCCCAAAATATCAAATTATCAAAGCTATTAAGTAAAATTACATAAAATGACACACCGCTAAGTTTCCCTAACGGTGTGTCATTTTTATTAAAAGCCGAGCCTATATCAAGAGTTTATACGCTAAGCGTTAATTCACCCGATACCTCAACGGTAATGATAGAATTTTCCGCATTATATACCCTTCCGCTACTGTCACGGAAGGTAAAGACCTTTTGTGATGCGGGAAGCTCTATTTTGCATATGCCGCCGTGCAAGGCTCTTACGGTTATTTTATTTATGCTGCACTCACTCCACTCGGCATCAAGCTCGTAGCCGCCGCGTGCGCAAAGCCCGCGGAACGATCCCTTGTGCCAGCTTTGCGGAATCGCGGGGATAAGCGAAATTACATCATCGTGGCTTTGTATAAGCATCTCACAAACCGCAGCCACGTAAGCAAGGTTAGCATCTATCTGGAATACGTCACCACCCATAGAAGGGATATCGATTATCTCCCACAGGTTATTTACAAGAGCTCTTGAAGCAAATCGGTTAAGCATACCGTATGCGCGCTCCCCTTTTCGCAACCGTGCAAAGAGCGTTGCTATCCAAGTCATAGTCCAGCCCATACCCGATCCAAAAGCAGAATCCCTGCCCGAAAGGCGGCGGTTAAGGGTAACCTCTATTGCCTTGTAAAGCTCTTTATCCTTGCGTGTTATGAGTGATGCGGGATAAAGTCCGAACGCCTGCGAGACGTGGCGGTGCCCGATATCGGTTTCCTCATAATCCTCTATCCACTCCATAAGCTGACCGTGCTTGCCTATCTGCATTTTGGGGAAATGCGCAAGCTTATCACGCGCAGAGGCGGTATCTGCGTTTTCTATGCCCAAAATTTCGCTTGTTTTAAGATAAATATCAAACAGAGTCGTTATTATCTGCACGTCCATTGTGCAGGACGAGGTAAGCCAGCAAACCGTGCGCTTGCCGTCCTCATCGATATAATATCTGTTCTCAGGTGAGTGCGAGGGTGCGTAAACAAGTCTGCCCTTTACGTCGTATGCAAGCGTATCAAGGAAGAACACCGCAGACTCGGAGATGAACGTATATGCCGTATTCGCAAGAAATTCCTTGTCGCCCGTGAATAGATAATGCTCCCACATATGGAGCGCAAGCCAGGATGCACCGTGCGGCCAGATGCCCCAAGGACCGTCTGCAGGCGCAGTAAAGCCGTAAATATCGCTAAGATGATGCACAACGCAGCCTCTTGCACCGTAATACTCCTTTGCGCTCTTCTTCCCTGATTCAAGAAGATAATCGTTCATATAATCAAACAACGGGCTATGGCAATCGGATAAATTCGCGGTCTCTGCCGCCCAATAATTTGCCTGAAGATTTATATTCGTGTGATAATCACCGCTCCAGGGTGCGGTAATACCGTCTGACCATACTCCCTGCAAATTCGCAGGCAAAGTGCCCTCTCTGCTTGATGAAACAAGAAGATATCGGCCGTATTGCCATTGCAGTGCATACAAATGCTCATCCTTTACCTTGCTCAAGGTACGGGCACGGAAATATTCGTTCAGCGATAATTCATCAAGCCCATCTATCTGCGGCAAGGAAATATCCGCGCGTGACATCAAGGCGGAAAAATTTGCAATATGCCTTGCCCTTACGCTCTTGTAATCGGTATCGGCAGGAAATACAGTAGACTCCACGTAAGCTTCACCGTATCGGAACTCTGTGCCTATAACAACGTATATACATACCTCTTTCGCGCCCGAAACTATGATCTGCCCATTCTCGGAGCTAACAGTTCCGTCTGCAATAACTCTCACCTTAACGCAAAATTCGTAATCACCAAAAAGCGTTTTTGCCGTTGCAACAATAGTGCCGTCCTCTGCGCAGCAGGAAAGCATACGCTCGCGCTCATAGGATATAGCGGCAAAGATAGGAGCTTTTGACGATGTAATACGGCATGCAATAACGTTATCGGGATAAGAGGCAAAATATTCGCGCTCGTAGCGTGATCCGCCCTTTGTATAAGTAACACGTGCAATTCCGTTAACAAGATCAAGTCTGCGCTCGTAGCAGGAGGCACAATCCCCTTCGTGAAGCTCAATATTAAGCCTTCCTGCGCTCTCAAACGATCCTATACGCGGAAATCTACCGCCAAGTATCTCTGTAGCAAGGCGGTTTGCCTCTGCAGGCTTATCTGCAAGAAAAAGATCGCGTATGCGGTCAAGCTTTTCTCGCATCTCGGGATCGGATGAGGTATCACCTCTCTTAGACCAAACGGTTTCCTCATTCAAGAAAAGCGTTTCCTTCGCCACCCCTGCCATAACGGTTGCGCCCATTCTGCCGCATCCGATAGGCATACTTTCCTTCCACGCGCTTGCCGGAGTTTTATTATATATTTCATAGCCCTTCATAAAGTCTCTCCTTTACACGAATTTACACGTGTTAATGCTCTGTAAAAATCACCAAGGCTGCTTTAAAACGTTTCCGCGAAGATATTTACGGCAAGGATCGTTTTCGGAAATCTCGCCTCTCAAAAGAAGATTCTCAAACACGCCAAGACCGCCCTCCTCGCC
>JAZRLU010000050.1:0-4841 GCA_045647045.1 Eubacteriales bacterium | reverse complement strand
ATCAAGAAGAGCCTTAGCCTCTTCCTTGGAAATGGTTATTCCCTTGCCCATCTTATCGTGCTCGGGAGACCAGGTACGGATATCGTAAACAGGCTCTCTCTCATTCCAGCTGATAAGGTTAAGCTCCTTGTTCCAGCCGTTGCTGCCCTCGCTTACGATGCCGATCTTCTCGATTATTTCATATTTGATTTCAGGCATTTTCTTAATCTCCTTAAAAGATTTTAAATAATATCTTTTTACTTATTTTAAATATATCATATATTTTAAGGAATGTCAAGAATAATGATGAATTTTTTCATATTTTTTGAAAAAAGCTTGAAAATTGGACCTCGGATCAGTATTTCGTGCCGTATTTTATGTATTTTACGAAGCATTTCGCCCAATATTCGGATATTGCGCGCATTCTTTTCTTATCAAGAACAGGCTCGGTAATGCATATATAGGGTAAGCCGTCCTCACCCACGAGCAGATGTATCACGTCCGAGCGTGCAAGGGATCTTTCAATATGCGGCTTATACAGCACCCTGCATTTGTAGCCTACCTCAGCGCGCACGATGTCAAAAAGAAAGTAAAATTTCTCCCCCTCATCGTCTACGACGTACTTATATATATCCACCTTAAAACCTCTGCCCCGTTTTGATATAATTTTGAACCTTGGTTGCCCAAACCTTTGCAATCTTGCACATCATTTCCCTTGTGGGAACCTGCCCCTGAACGCATATGTATTTGCGATCTCCGTCCGAAAGCCTGTGAGTGATGGAGCTTGCGCCGTCGCGCCCCTCAAGGGAGGGCATTTCAAGAATGTATGCGCGCCAGCCGCCGTCACACTTTACAAACTCAAAGCGGTACTTGCCGTTATACCAATATCCGTATCCGTCTACGTAATAGGTCAAATGGTAAGCATCGGATGTATATATGGCATCCATACGGAAGAAAAGATTCATTACCTGCCAGATATTATCGTACAGGATAGCCTGATGCTTTACAAGATAGGCAAGATCGCGGTTGTCCTTGTGGTAAACGATATCCTTTTTGTTGTCAAGCGAGCATATTCCGACAACAACACCCGTGCCGCTTTTGTAAAAGTATATTTTACCCTGCCGCTTATTGCAGTCCGGAAGATCGCATATTATGCTTACCACGCGCTCGCCTGCTTCAAGTCTCGCGTATATCTCTGTAAAAAGGGGCATTGCGTTATAAACAAGCTTTCTCATTTCAGATCCTTAATTTTCGATAAATCTGAGCGCGCCTATCACGCCATCAACGGTGTATTCCGCATTGGCATCGAGTCCGCCCGAATGTCTTACGTAATCGCCTATTATTCTGTCAAGATCGCTCTCAAGGCTGCGCACACCGAAGGTGCTTACGCCGTACCTTGCCGCAAGATCGCGGCGGAGCGTATCCGAAAGACCGCTTACCTTATATCCGTATTCCTCCGCCTTTGCCGCAAAGGATATGCACATTATCTTTGCTATGTCGGCCTCCGTCAGCTGCTTGTATTCGAAGAAATAGGATATTCTCGCTGCTACCTCGGGGCGGTAGCCTGCCCTTACCATCGCATCGCGGCAGGCATCGCTTTCCACCGAGGTGGGCAGCGCCGTGCCAACTCCCGATACGTTTTTGCTTACGGGATCATCCTCTGCAAAGTCAAATCTGCCGGTAGCGGTGTGCATATCGATATTAGAGGTCATAATTATAATGCTGCGCTTGCACTCGTAAGCCATACTGTCATCATCCCCGGCCTTGGAAAGGTTGATAATACCGGTATCCATCCAGTTCATAACCGTAGTACTGATAGCAGGATGTGCCTTCTCAAACTCATCAAAGATGATGATAACACCGTCAGACTTCTTTACGGGCTCCATAAGGCACGTCTCACCGTGTCCCACGTAGCCTGCAGGAGAGCCGATAAGCTGGGATATTCTGTACTCCTCGCGCATCTCGTTACAGTTAACGACTATAAGGGGGAAGGTATCCTCGCCGTATATCTCCGAGAGTGCTGCGGCAAGGCGCTTTGCGGTTGCGGTCTTACCCGTACCGGTAGGGCCGGGGAGCATAACTGTAAGAGGTCTTGCAGGGCTCTTTTTGCTAAGGTGGTTGCACACGCACTCGCATATACCGTCTATTCTTGCATCCTGACCAACAATGTGCTCCTTAATGCCCGATGCAAGCTCTACGGGATCTATGATGCGCTGCGGTATCTTGTGGCGCGAGGAATTAGCGGTAGCGATCTGTGCATCCTCGGTGGCGTTAAAATCGCCCTCAAGCGATCGCATTGCCTCGCGCAGCTCCTTGGCGGATGAAAAGATCCTGCCGCCACCGTGAAGCTCGCGCAAAAGCTCGGATGCATCCTCACTCGGTACAGGCAGCTGTGCCGACGCGTCGGCAGGTAAAAGGTACGCCTTTACCCTTCCCGAGCCTGCGGTTTCAAAAACGAGCTTTGCGCACACACCGCCGCCAAGGGTTACGTTGCATTTGATCCTGCGCGCCGCATCTGCGGTAAGGCGCCTCCAAAGATCATCGAATTGATTTTTAGTGCCGTAAATGAAAGCTTTCATTCAGACGATTATATTCCTTTCAAAAATGTAAATAGTTGTTGTCAAATAGTATATATACCGCTACGGGTGTCACGAATTTTTCCGCGGATCTTGCTTAAATCACCGATGCCGCGGCAATCGGGGCAATCCTTTCTGGGCTGCTTTTTGCGAAAAAGGCACACGCCGAGCTGGTAGTTTGAGCCAAGCATTTTACCCCACTTATCAAACTGTGCCCAAGCGGATCTGCCCGTGTGGTGCTCAAGGTCGGAGTCCATTGTGAAGTACATGAAGTTTCTGTCCGTAGTGTGCTTGCCGCCGTGAGTTACCCACTTGTTATCATCAACGAATGCGGAATATCTTTCGTCTGCATCGGGCTCACGGTAGAGCAGAAGAGCGAGTGATATAAAGCCCTTTTTGGCATTAAGCTCCTCTGTGAAGAAAACGCTTGTGCCGTGTGACTGTGCCGGCGCGGGCTTTTCCTTTGCTTCAAGATTGGCACGGTATCTGCCTTCAAGCATACATCTGGGGCACACCGTTGATGCGGCAGGGTGGAAGAAGATCAGCTCAAGCACTCTACCGCCGGTATATATGCCGGCTTGGATATAGGGCGTGCCGTATTTAAGAGCCAATCGGGAGCATCTTGCCTGCGCGTGGAAGTTATCCGTGCACGCGGCAATAAGAACGTCCTTCGGGGATCCTTTCAGCTTTTCACCGATCCAGGATTCAAACCTTTCGTCGCTCACGTGCTCATCAAGCATACGGGGGATTATTTTGATATCTGCATCGGGTGCAATAAGCCTTATACGCTCGCCTATAACCTCCGCCTTGTTTCTGCCAAGCTCGGATAAATAGGATGTTTGCGTTTGCACGTTGGTGGCGGAATATTTGTCTCCGTCTATTAAAACAAAGCTCTTGATGCCACTACGTGCTAAGTTTTCCGCATATGAGCGCGAGCCGCCGCAGCCTACGATAACAACAAGCTTTTTCTCTATAGTCTCTTTTGTATAAAGACTGTCCCACTTGTTCACAGCCGTTCTGCGCGCTACCGTGGGAACGCTTTCCGCATCAGGCTTGGGCGCATCCGCGCACGCTGCGGTAAGTGAAAAGGCATTTATTGCGGCGCGCACCTTAACCTCGCACAAGGCTGCGCGGATTACCGATGCACCGAGTGTTGAATTTATGTAAGCGCGTTCGCTGCGGAAGGATGAATTATTTTCCTTAAGAGTTACGAACGCCTCCACGCTATCCTCTTTAACCACCGCCTCAACAGTGGGGATACCAAGGCGCTTAAGGCGCGCTATTGCGGATCTCTTTGCGTTTCTTGTAAGCCTTGTTCCAATAAGCGCCACGGTGTTTTCTACGTCTATTTCCGATAACCAATCACAGAAGGTATCAAGCTCGGTTTGCGCATCAACGCTATCGCGCAAAAGCTTAACGCTTGCAAAGGGGTTTACCTCACGTATCGACCGTAAAACCGAATCCGCGGCATAGGTACCTATCTCAAAGTAGCCTGCGCCGTCACCGATAGCGCCCTCGCCCATTCTTGTAGCATCAACAAGCACAAAGCTTGACACGCCCTGTCTCGTAAGCTCTTGTGCAACCTCGCGCTCACCGTCAACGCCGATCATAATTATGCTCTTGCCGCTGTGCTTATCGCACCCAAGCGCCTCACGTATGCCCTCGCGTGCCCACACGTTTTCCACGTCGGGTACGATCTCTATAGGCTCTTCCGTTATGGCTAACGTGCCGTTCTGCCTTCTTGTTGCGACAAAGGCACGCATTGAGAAGCTACCGCTGTCCGAGCTTTGTACTACGGGGAAATAAAGCTTTGCGGTTCCCTTCATGCAGCCCATAAGCTTGTGGATCGCATCCTCGTCACTTACCGTGTATCCGTATCCTCTGCCGCGCCCCATAGAAAGAGACGTACAGCCCCTGGGATGCGAATGTATCATACCTACAAAGTAAGAGCCGCGGCGGCGATTCTTCTTTATCTGCTCGTTTATAAAATCAACGTTGGGGCTGTATGCGCTGCCGGTCTTGCTGCCCCTGTCATCGTATACAAAGCCGTTAACGGTTCTGCCTCCGTCATTTGAAAGAAGCATTCCGCCCTCCTCGGGTCTCATACTGCCTATGCTGCTTTTAACAGCATCATATACGCTTTTGGTTATTCTCATAAATTTTTGTTTAACCTTTCTCCGAGGGGCTCTTATATCCGAGCCCCTCGCATGCATCTACTTATTTGTTGTGGAACGTTACGTTATCGATAAGCTCCTCATCGCCTTCGTGGAAGGTTACGTTGTCGAT
>JAZRLU010000049.1:0-3405 GCA_045647045.1 Eubacteriales bacterium | reverse complement strand
CCTCCTTTGCCTTGGTAACGGGTCTGCCGCAGTCGGGGCACTTTTCGCCCTCTGCCTGGGAGTTTGTAAAGAAGGACTCGCAGGGGGTGCAATACCAGCCCTCGTAATGACCGAGATAGATATCCCCCTTATCGTAGAATTTCTTGAATATCTTTGCTACCGCGCTTTCGTGATAGCTGTCTGTTGTTCTGATAAAATGATCGTGGCTTGATCCCATAAGATCCCAAATGCCGCGAATGGTGTCCGCAACACCGTCAACGTATGCCTTGGGCGATACGCCTGCAGCCTTTGCAAGGTCCTCTATCTTCTGACCGTGCTCATCAGTACCGGTGCAAAGGAATACGTCCTTGCCCATCTGGCGCTGAAATCTTGCGAAGGCATCCGCCATAATGATCTCATAGGTGTTGCCGAAGTGCGGCTTTCTTGATGCGTATGCGATCGCTGTTGTTAAATAAAATTTTTCCATAAGTAAATCCTTTCACACCGCGGGGCTTTCTGCAAATGAGCAGCAATGCTATACCGCAGTTTTGATCTATCAATCATATATTTTAACACATAAGTGCGGATAATTCAACAGTATTTTGCTATTTTTTTTGCTTATTGCGCCTTTATTTTGGTTTTTACACGAAAAAAACGTGCAGGGGTTGTAAATTTCGAGTTTGTATGATACAATATTCACATAAAGGTTATCCCGGAGTTATTTTTATGAAGCTTGAAAAACGGAGCGTGCTTACAACGCTTAAAAACTTTACCCTTGTTGTGCTTGGCACACTTATACTTGCCTTTGGTACTGCGGTGTTTATGATTCCATACAATCTTGTTGCCGGCGGTATTTCGGGTATTTCGATAGTTATCGATCTTATCATACCGGACAGTATCACGTTTATTTCGGTAGATCTTATAATCACTGTTTTAACGTGGGCGCTGTTCTTTGTCGGTCTTTTTACGCTTGGCAAATCCTTTGCACTTAAAACGCTTATTTCAACTATCGTATATCCCCCTGCAATAACGCTGTTTATGCAGCTTACCTCCCCGGACGTGCTTGGCGGTTATTTTTACCTGCGCGGTGCGGAGCACCCCGAAATAGCCTTTATACTTGCCGCGCTTGCGGGCGGTGCATCTGTGGGTGTTGGATGCGCTATTGCCTTTCTCGGCGGCGGATCAACGGGCGGAGTTGATATAATAGCTTTTCTCATATGCAAGCTCTTCCCTCGCTTAAAGAGCTCTAAGGTTATTTTTGCAATAGATGCCACTATCGTTATTCTCGGCGTTTTTGCGGTGGCGGATATCACGATATCCATACTCGGTATAGTGTGCGCGCTTGTTTCCGCTTTGCTGATAGACAAGGTGTTTTTAGGCGGCAGGCAGGCATTTGTTGCGCATATAGTATCAACCGAATACGAGGCTATAAACCGCCTTGTTATAGAGCGGCTTAACAGAACTACTACCATAGTAGACGTTGTTGGCGGCTATACGATGGCGGATAAAAAGATGCTTATAATCTCCTTTACGATGGCGCAGTATTCCGAGATGCTTAACATTATAAATCAAACCGATAAAACCGCTTTTGTTACCGTGCACAGAGCGCACGAGATAAACGGAGAGGGGTGGACGCGGTAAAGCGCACGTTTTTTGACAATTTATTGTTAATTTGTCCGCCAAATCTATTGACAAATGCAAAACAATGTTGTAAAATATAATAGTTTTTGATTAAAATAAAATATTTACTTAAACTTTCGGAGGAAAAACAATGAGTTTGATCAAGTATGAGCTTACCGAAAATTCCGGCTTTACCATGGAGTTTTCCGTTAGCAAAGAGGTTTATGACAAGGCTGAGCTTGCAGCATATAAGAAAACCGTTAAGAACCTTAACGTTCCCGGATTCAGAAAGGGTAAGGCTCCCAAGTCTATCGTTGAGAAGCTTTACGGCAAGGGCGTTTTCTTTGAGGATGCTATCAACGCTTGCATTCCCGAGGCATTTGATGCCGCAGTTAAGGAAGCAGGCATTACCGTTGTAGGTAATCCCTCCTTTGACCTTGTTTCTAATGACGGTGACATCGTTCTTAAGGCAGACGGCTTTGTAAAGCCTGAGGTTACTATTGAGGGCTATGCAGGCATCGAGGCTGAGAAGAAGGTTGCACAGGTTACCGAGGATGAGATCAATGCAGATATCGAGGGTGCAAGAAAGAGACTTGCAAGAACCGTTGAGGTTGCTGACAGAGCAGCAGAGATGGGCGATATCGCAAACATAGACTTTGAGGGCTTTGTTGACGGCGTTGCATTTGACGGCGGCAAGGGCGAGGGCCACGATCTTAAGCTTGGCTCCGGATCCTTTATCCCCGGCTTTGAGGATCAGATCGTAGGCAAGGCTATCGGTGAAGAGTTTGACGTTAACGTTACCTTCCCCGAGCAGTACGGTGCACAGGAGCTTGCAGGCAAGGCTGCTACCTTCAAGACCAAGCTTAACGCACTTAAGGCAGAGGAGCTTCCTGAGCTTGACGATGATTTTGCAAAGGACGTATCCGAGTTTGATACCTTTGCTGAATATAAGGCTGATATTGAGGCAAAAATTGCAAAGAGACACGAGGATGAGGCTGATAAGGCATTTGAGAATGCACTTGTTGAGGCACTTATGGAGAAGCTTGTTGCGGTTATCCCCGAGCCTATGTTCGAGGCAGAGACCGAAAACTTCCTTCGTGACTATGACAACAGACTCAGAATGTCCGGTCTCGATCTTAAGAAGTATATGGAGTATACCGGTATGACTCTTGACACTCTGCGCGCACAGTTCCGCCCCAACGCAGAGAAGCAGGTAAAGGTAAGACTTGCGCTTGAAAAGATCGCAGAGCTTGAGGCTCTTACCGTTTCCGACGAGGAGATCGATGCAGAGTATACCAGAATCTCCGAGGCATACAACGTACCCGTTGAAGAGGTACGCCGTATGGTTGCTGTTGAGGATATCAAGGCTGATATGCTCGTTGCAAGCGCTATGAAGTTCGTTAAGGATAACGCAAAGGTTTCCGAGTAATTTCATATTAGCGTCGGCTGATAACTGAATTAATCAAGAAAGCAGCCGAAGGTTACACTTGCGGCTGCTTTCTTAAACAAATTTTGCGGTATTTTGTAAAATACCGCCGAAAAACAGGAGGAAAATATGGCACTTGTTCCCGTAGTTGTGGAGCAGACCTCGCGCGGCGAGCGCTCCTACGATATATACTCAAGACTTTTAAACGACAGAATAATATTCCTTTCCGATGAGGTGAACGATACCACCGCATCGCTCGTCGTTGCTCAGCTTCTTTATCTTGAAGCTCAGGATCCCGACAAGGATATTTATCTTTATATCAACAGTCCCGGAGGCTCTATCACCTCAGGTATGGCAATCTATGACACTATGAATTATAT
>JAZRLU010000048.1:0-9697 GCA_045647045.1 Eubacteriales bacterium | reverse complement strand
TATCGGGGTGACCCTGAAGCCTTGAGTGCGTTTTTCTGAGCGTTTTAAGCTCTTCCTTTTCAAAGAAGCCGCGCTCTGCAAGCACCGCGTAAAGTGCGGGTGCAGTATGACCCTTTGAAAGAACAAAGCGATCTCTAGAATCCATCTTGGGATCCTTGGGATCAACGTTCATCTCCTTAAAGTAGAGGTAGGTAATAACATCGGCAATGGAAAGCGATCCGCCGGGGTGACCGCAGCCTGCATTGTAAACGCCCTCGATAATACCGAAGCGCACGTTGTTTGCAATGCGCTGAAGCGCCAGTTTTTCAGAAGCTTGCATAATTATCTCCTTGATTTTGATATCGTAGCGCGAACGAAAACGACCTCGTTCTTATTGACACTAATTATTTTACAATAAATTGCACATTTTGTCAAGAGAAAAAGTGAAGATGCTTCACCAAAACAAAGCATCTCCACTTAAGGTATATTATGCAGATGTGCCAATAAGCTCACCGTGCACCCTTTTATACGTCAATAACGTTTTCTTGTTTTGATCTGCACTACAGATCCGAATATAGCTACGATAGCGATAAGAATAAGCTCTACCACCCAGCCCCAAGTGCCGAGGAAGCCGAACGCTCTGTAGTCTATAAAGTGTATGATCACGATCTTTGAGATACAGAATGCCGCAAGCACAGACGTTCCTATCATCTCTATATATTTGAGAAGGAGGAATACGACAAGCACTACAACAAGTGCGATTATTAAGCATATAAGATGATTGCCGTTTATGGGCGTGGTAAACGGAAGTATTTCGGGGTTAACACACGTCATATACACGCTGTAGCCAACGGCTATAGCAACTACGGCAAAGTATATGTACTTGCAAAGCACTGCAAGCACAAGCGCTATTACTGCACCCGAAATATAATCGGGCAGGGCGAATACCTGATTTATCATAGGCGAGATGATAACAACGCCTATTGCATAGCCGACAAGTGCGGCAACGATAAACCTTTCTATGCTCAAAAGCTTCTTACCGAGGAACAGCAGGACAAGCGACAGCGCAATAAGTGCCAAGGGGAACACGATGCCAAGAGAACGAAGGAAGGTGATCACCTTTTCCCAAACCATTGCGATGCCGGGGTTTGCAAAAGTGCTTGCAAAGAAGCCCTTGAATATTCCGCCGAGCGCATTAAAATCTAAGGTACCGTTAACGACGGAGTCTAAAAACTCACTCATAGATTGCCTCCTTCAAATTTTAAATTTCCCGGTTTGTACAAGAAGCACAGCCGTGCTTCATCGTGGGTATAGTATAGCACACGGAAAATAAAAAATCAATACTATCGGGCAAAAAACAAAAAAATTGAAAAAAGCGCCACAAAAAATTAACAAAAGACTACCGTTTTTTTGTGTTTTGAAGCGCACTTTTTATGCCGAATATCATACAAAGTGCTTGCGCTTTTTTCAATTTTCTTTCAAAATGCACACTTTTGTTTACAAAATGCGCACTTAAGGATTTTGAATATTAGCTTTATGCCGTTGTAACGCCTTCTAAGAATTTTTTCGTTTTTTCGTTTTTAGAATCGCAAAGAACCTGCTCTGCGGTGCCCATTTCAACTATCTGACCGTCTGCCATAAAGATGACCTTATCGGATACGGAGCGCGCAAAATCGATCTCGTGAGTAACAATTATCATCGTTCTGTCACGGTCTTTCAGGGATCTTATAACCTTCAAAACCTCGCCCGTAAGCTCGGGATCAAGGGCGGACGTAGGCTCGTCAAAGCACAGTATTTTAGGCTCCATCATAAGTGCCCTTGCGATGGCAACGCGCTGCTGCTGACCGCCCGAAAGTTGATACGGATAGGCATCTGCCTTAGCGGTAAGGCCCACGCTTTCAAGCACCTCGCGCGCTTTTGCATTTATGCGCTCGGTGATCTCGCGCTTGTTCTTTTTGAAATCGGGAGAGCGCTTTGCCCTTGTGATGGGGGCAAGCGTAAGGTTGCCGAGAACACTGTACTGCGGGAAAAGGTTGAAGCCCTGGAACACAAGCCCCATACGGAGTCCGTCTGCCTCGTTTACCTCGGGATTTTGCCCTGCCATACGGGAGAATGCACGCTCACCGTCTATATAGATCTCGCCCTCGCTTGCGATCTCAAGCGAATTAAGTATACGCAAAAGTGTTGTTTTTCCGCCGCCGGATGAGCCGATAACAGAAAGTATCTCGCCGCGCTCAAGCGTAAAATCTACGCCGCGCAGCACCTCAAGCTCACCAAAGCTTTTTCTTAAATTTTTGACCTCAAGAAATGCCATTGAACCTCTCCTTAAGCTTTGAAATAATCAAGACTTCGCTCAAGCTTACCGAGCAATACGGTGAGCACACCGACGAATAACAAATAGAACGCGCCTGCCGCAAACAGGGGCCAGATAAGTCCTTCAAGCATAAACTCCTTTGCCTCGAATATAAGCTCGTATACCGCTATTGTATTTGCAAGAGAGGTATCCTTTATAAGAGTTATGATCTCGTTTGACATTGAGGGCAAAATGCGCTTTATGACCTGCAGAAGAACTACCTTGAAGAAGGTCTCACTCCTTGTCATACCAAGCACCTTGCCTGCCTCGTACTGACCTTCTGATATCGACTGTATACCGCCGCGGTATATCTCGGAGAAATATGCCGCGTAATTTATACCGAATGCAACGAGAGCCGCTATAAATCTTGTTGAGAAGGTAAGATCGAACCACTCCCAGCCCGTGTTCATCTGCGGCCAACGGAAGCCGAATAAAAGACCGGGGAGATAGAATATCGCAAACACCTGAAGCATAAGGGGCGTGCCGCGTAAAACCCATACGATAAGCTTTGAAAGATAGGAAAGCGGCTTGAATTTAGACATAGTGCAAAATGCAATGACAAGACCAAGCGGAAGTGAAATAACAAGTGTAAGCAAAAACAGCATAAACGACGTTATAAAGCCGCCCGCAAGCTCCCTCATTACGTATAAGAACTGTTCCATAAAAAATCCTTTTCATCACTAAAACGGGCTCGCCCGAAGGGGCGTACCCGTTTTAGGTTTTTACATATTAAATATTACTGGAAGGCTTCCTCGTTGATGCTGACGGAGTACTTCTGTGCAAGTCTTGCGATCGTACCGTCCTCATACTTTGCCTTAAGGAAAGCATCAAGCTCTGCCTTAAGATCGCTGCCGGTTCTGAGACCAACTGCGAATACCTCTTTACCGTAGGTTGCGCCCTCAACTACCTCAAGATCTGCATACTCGCCCTTGCCTATAACGCTCTCTGCCATCGTGATATCAATAACAGCAACCTCTGCGTTACCGGAAAGAACCTCGTTAAGTGCGCCAACCTGTCCGTCGTCCTTTTCAACAACGTTGGTAGCACCGATGGTCTCCTTTGCAACGTCCTCACCTGCGGAGCCGTTCTCAACTGCAACGGTAGCGTTCTTGATTGTATCTGCGGTAACGGTGCTGCCCTTCTTTACAACGGCAACCTGTGCGTTCTTTGCATAAGGAATGGAGAAATCGATCTGCTCGCCAAGCTCATCGGATGCGGTCATACCGTTCCAGATAAGGTCGATCTGATTGGAATCAAGCTCTGCAACCTTGTTGTTCCAGTTGATGATAACAAGCTGCGCGTTAACGCCGAGAGACTCTGCAAACATCTGTGCAAGCTCTGCATCGAAGCCTGCCCACTCGCCGGTCTCGCTGTCTACGTAATCCATAGGAGCGTAAACGGTTACGCCAACTACGATCTTACCGTTATTCTTAACCTGCTCAACGTCGGATGACGTGCCGCAGGACGTTATCGCAAATACGGAAAGGGTTGCGATTATTGCTACAAGTATAAGTGAGATGATTTTTTTCATTTTTTGTTCCTCTTTCGTTGTGCAAAGTGCACTTTAGTTTATTGAAGTGTCTATATTATACACCATCGTTTTCGATTTGTCAATACTTTATTCAAAAAAAGTGCAAAAAATTTTTCGACGGCGAATTTGCTAAATATTTTAAAATAATGGGGCAAAAATCGGTGCTTACTTTATTTTAATGAATTAAATTAAAAAACAAAAAAGAGCGCGTTTTTTTGCGAAAACGCGCTCCGTAACAGCTTTATCGGGATAAAGGTGTTTTGTTAGCCTCAGGTATCCGACTCCGCTGCCATAAAAAGATTGTATACGGGCTTGCCAAGACGCTCTGCCATCCTTACGGTTTGACCCGAGCCGCTTCTCTGCTTACCCGAATATGCTATCATGATATCGCAAAGCTGCGCAAGCCTTTCGTTGCGCTTACGCATACAGTCGGGCGTATATTCGTCACTGACAAGCTCTATTTCATCTGCGCTTGCCATAACGTAATCGTACATATCCCTCTCGCGTGCGCTCCACGATGCGCTTTGCTCCTTGCACGGGGCAATTATGATAAGCCTTACATCGGGATGGCGCATTCTGAACAGTATTACCGCCTTTGCCGCCATGGTGTCAAAGCCGAGAGCGCCGCCGCAAAAGAAGCTGCGGCAGCCAAGACCGTAAGCGTACTCAATGGCACGCATTACAAGCCCCTCAAGCCTTGGCACAACGTGATTGCTTATTTTTCTGTGCCCCGTAAACGAGCATCCTTTCATAAGAAATCTCCTTTATTCAAGCTCAAAGGCACCGGTATAAAGCTTATAATAGGTGCCCTGCTCTTCAATGAGCTTATCGTGAGATCCGCGCTCTATGATCCTTCCGTGATCGAGAACCATTATAACGTCGGAATTTCTTACGGTAGAAAGCCTGTGAGCAATAACGAATACCGTTCTGCCCTCCATAAGCTTATCCATACCTGCCTGCACTATTGCCTCGGTACGGGTATCGATAGAGCTTGTAGCCTCATCAAGTATCATAACGGGCGGATCTGCAACAGCGGCACGCGCGATAGCTATAAGCTGGCGCTGACCCTGCGAGAGGTTTGCACCGTTACCCGTAAGCTCGGTAAGATATCCGTTAGGCAATCTTGATATGAAGTCATCCGCACCTGAAAGCTTTGCCGCGGCAATGCATTCCTCATCGGTTGCATCAAGTTTACCGTATCTTATATTATCCATTACCGTTCCCGTAAAGAGGTTAGTTTCCTGAAGAACGATACCGAGAGAGCGGCGAAGATCGGATTTTTTGATCTTATTTACGTTAATGCCGTCATATCTTATCTTACCGTCGGCAATATCGTAATAGCGGTTTATAAGGTTTGTAATAGTGGTCTTACCCGCACCGGTAGCACCTACGAATGCAACCTTCTGACCGGGCTCTGCGTATACGCTTACGTCGGTAAGCACGGGCTTGCCCGGCTCATACTCAAAGTCAACCATCTCCATACGTACGTCACCCATAAGCCTTGTATAGGTAACGCTGCCGTCTGCATGCGGATGCTTCCACGCCCAGATGCCCGTACGCTCACTAACCTCAACAAGCTCGCCGTTATCATCTATCTTTGCATTTACAAGGGTTACGTATCCGTCATCAACCTCAGGAGCTTCGTCTATAAGGTCAAACACTCTCTTTGCGCCCGCCATACCCATTGCAATGGCGTTTATCTGCTGGGAGAGCTGGTTTACGTTACCGGTAAACTGCTTTGTCATATTAAGGAAGGGTACAAGCACTGCGATGCTGAAGGTAGTAACGCCGAATATGTTTTCAATGGAAAGGTTATAGAAGTTGGGGATTATAAGGAAAATTCCGCCCACCGTAGCAACTACAACGTAAAGAATGTTTCCTATATTATTAATAATGGGGCCGAGTATGTTGGAATATCCGTTGGCAAGGCGTGCTTCATTGTAGAGCTTATCGTTTATATCCGCAAACTCCTTACTGCACTTCTCTTCTCTGCCGAACATTTTAACAACGCGCATACCCGTCATCATTTCCTGCGCGTAGCCCTCAAGCTGACCTACGCTGCGCTGAAGCCTTACAAAGTACTTTGCGCTGCCGCCGCCCGCGCGCTTTGATACGAATATCATAAGAGCAACGCCGGCAACTACGATAAGGGTAAGCCATACGCTGTAATAAAGCATTATTCCGAGAACGGAAACAACTATTATACCCGCACGTATTATAGTGGGGAATGCACGCGATACCAGCTCGCGCAGGGTATCGATATCGTTTGTATAATAGCTCATTATATCGCCGTGCTTATGCGTATCGAAATACTTAATGGGCAAATTCTGCATACCGCTGAACATACGCACGCGCATTTTAGAAAGGAAGCCCTGCGTGATAACGGCGGTGATCTGGTTATCGATCGTTATAAGCGCTATGGATACAACATAAACAACGATAAGAACTATAAGCTTCGGTGTAGCGGTAGACATTGCATACTCATACGCAACGTCAACGCCGCTTTCCTTGGCAAGTGCGATAGAATACTCGATTATCGCGGTTATTTCACGTATAAAGATCGCGGGTAATACGGCTACCACCGCCGCACATGCTATACAAAAGATCGTAAGCGGTACAAGCACGGGGTAATCGTGGAACAAAAGGCGCAAGAGGCGAGGAAGCACGCCCTTGGTATTGGGTCTGACTCTCGGCATACGGTTATCACTCATTTTCGGAGTCCCCCTTTCCCTCTGTCTGCTGAGCGTATACCTCTCGGTAAATTTCATTGGATCCCATAAGCTCTTCGTGGTTGCCGAAGCCTACGATCCTGCCGCCGTCCATTACGATGATGATATCGGAATCCATAACGGATGATATACGCTGTGCTATTATGATCTTGGTGGTATCGGGCATATACTTTGCAAAGCCAAGGCGTATAAGATGATCGGTTTTTGTATCTACGGCACTTGTAGAGTCGTCAAGAATAAGTATCTTCGGGCGTTTGAGAAGCGCTCTCGCTATACAAAGCCTTTGCTTCTGACCGCCGGAAACGTTGGTACCGCCCTGCTCTATGTGCGTATCGTATCCGTCCGGGAAGGATGAAACGAACTCGTGAGCCTGAGCCAAGCGGCATACCTCCTCTATCTCTTCATCGGTGGCATTCTCGTTACCCCATCTGAGGTTTTCCTTGATAGTTCCGGCAAACAAGAGGTTTTTCTGCAGCACCATCGATACCGCTCCGCGAAGGGTATCTATGCTGTACTCGCGCACGTCTTTACCGCCAACCTTTACCGTACCTACGGTAGCATCGTAAAGACGGGGGATAAGGTTTACAAGCGTAGACTTGGATGATCCGGTGCCGCCTATTATACCGACGGTTGCACCCGAGGGGATATGTAAATTAACGTCTGAGAGGGTGTATCTTTCCGCATCCTTAGAATATTTGAAGCTTACGTTTTCAAAATCAATAGAGCCATCGGCAACCTCAAGGGTGCTCTCGGTATTGTTATCCATTGCAGGCTCTTCGGAAAGGACCTCGTTTATACGCTTGAAGGACTCCATTGACATCGTTATCATAACGTATATCATAGAAAGCATCATAAGCGACATAAGCACCTGAACGCCGTAGGTAAGCATTGCAGATATCTGACCTACGTTTATTACCTCGCCAACGCTCTTTACCGCAATGCTTGTGCCAAGGAAAAGCACGAATACCATATTGAAATAAAGGCATATCTGCATAAGAGGCGTATTGAGCGCAACTATACGCTCTGCCTTGGTAAAATCGTCCTTGATCGTGCTTGATGCGGCGGTGAACTTTTCCTTCTCATATTCCTCACGCGAGAAGCCCTTTACAACTCTTGCAGCGCGCACGTTTTCCTCAACGGATTCGTTGAGCTTATCGTATTTCTTAAATATACGGCGGAACGCGGGCATTGCAAACTTGGCTATAATGAGAAGACCTGCGGTAAGCACGGGGATGATAACAACGAAGGTTGCCGCCATTGCACCGCCCATAAAGGATGCCATCACAACGGAAAAGATAAGCATAAGAGGGCTTCTTATTGCCGTTCTTATAATCATCATAAACGACATCTGCGCGTGCATAACGTCGGTTGTAAGCCTTGTTACGAGCGAGGTTGACGAAAACTTATCGATGTTTTCAAACGAATAGGTCTGGATCTTGTTGAATATATCCGATCTGAGGTTTCTTGCAAATCCCGCAGATGCCTTTGCGCTTGTTAAACCGGCAAGACCGCCGCTTGCAAGCGAAAGCATAGCCATAAGTATGAGCAAGGCTCCTGTCCACAGTATCTCGGACATCTCGGCGCCCTCGGTAAGCTTATTGACCAGATTTGCCGTTATAAACGGTATCGTGGTTTCTATAGCAGACTCAAGCACCATAAGAATCACAGTCAACACGGTTATGCCCTTGAACTCGCGGACACAGCCGAATATTCTCTTGATCATAGTAGTTCCTTTCTTTGCTTTTTGCTATTTATCTTAATAATTTTAAAACAAAATTTTTTTAATGTCAATACGTTTAAGCTAAATAATAATTTATTTACATTTTGAGCGTGCGCGTATAATCGCAGGTGCGGCTGCCTACTACGTAAAATTTGAGATATTTTCTGCGATAGGTTCCTTCTTTTTATGTTTTTTCGCATTAAGGGCTTGACAAAGCGAATATAATATGATATAATCTTTAACAATTGCACCTGCGACGGGTGCAAAAAAGCATACGCTGATGAGCAAAGAAAGGGTTTAATATGGACGCGGACGCGGATTGTTGTGATCCCAATACGTACATATATAATGTTTGAAGACTAAGCCAGACAAGGATATTTTTCTGAAAAATGTCGTGTGGCGTGGTCTTTTTTTGCTTTTCTCGCGTATAACTAAATTCGAAATACATATTTGAAAGGAATTTTTTAAAACTTTTTATCATGGACGACCGAAGTATTTGGCTGTTGGTAGTGATCTTTTTATGCATCATGATGAGTGCATATTTTTCTGCTACCGAAACAGCGTTTCTATCAATCAACAAAATTCGCCTTAAAACAATGGCTGACGACGGTAATAAGCGTGCAGCAAAGGTGTTAAAGATCGCCGATGACTTTGATGCAATGATATCAACGGTGCTTATCGGTAACAACCTTGTTAACATTCTTGCATCCTCGCTTGCAACCATCTTCTTTATCACCCTCTTTACAAAAGACGGCGTTACGAACGAAAGCCTTGCAACAACGGTATCTACCGTTGCGCTTACGGTAGTGCTTCTTATCTTCGGCGAGATTTCCCCCAAGACTATTGCAAAGGAATCTCCCGAGAAGTTTGCCATGTTCTCTGCGCCTATAATCAGCGCCCTGATGTTTATCTTCACACCTCTTAATTTCCTGTTCAGACAGTGGAAGAAGCTTCTTTCGCTTATCTTCAAGGCTGAAGAGGATGCGGGTATCACGGAGGAGGAGCTTATCTCCATTATCGAGGAGGCTGAGGAGGATGGCGGAATCGACGAGGAGGAAGGCTCGCTCATCAAGGGCGCCATCGAGTTCGGCGATCTTGGGGTCGGAGACATTTTCACACCGAGAATAGACATCACCGCTCTTCCCGCAGGGGCAGACAAGGCGAGAGCCGCTCAGACCTTCTCTGAATCGGGATATTCGAGAATCCCCGTTTACGAGGGCGATCTTGATAACGTTATCGGTATTCTCTACTACAAGGACTTTTACACCAAAGCATTCGGCAAAAGCACACCCATAACCGACATTCTCAAGCCTGTAATGTTTGTTGCAACCACCCAGCAGGTAAACGAGCTTATGAAGGAGCTGCAGGAAAAGCAACTTCACCTT
>JAZRLU010000047.1:0-6394 GCA_045647045.1 Eubacteriales bacterium | reverse complement strand
GCGGCAGAGCTTCTCTCCAAGGTAAACGTAGATGGCGGCCTTATAGGCGGCGCATCTCTTAAAACCGATAAGTTCACCGCTATCGTTAAGGCGGCAAACTGATCAAGTTAATAAAAAAGGGCTTTTTCGGAAGAAAAAGTCCTTTTTCTATTTACATAAGCACGCGTGTGTTATATAATTGAAATGTAAGAAAATTTTTATATCGGAGGCTCTTAAATTATGTGCTTTAGCGGTGCAAGGTGGATATGGGTATCGGAAAACGCAGGCAAGGATGAATACGGTGAGTTTATTGCCACGTTTGTTGCAAAACACGCTCACGCTACTCTTCGTATATCCTGCGACGGTGATTATACCGCACTCATAAACGGTAAATACGTATCAAGCAACCAATACGGTGATTTTGAGCACTATAAGATCTATGATGAAATAGATATAGGTGATTATCTTACCGATGGCAAAAACGAGATATTTATCCTTGTGTGGCACACGGGCGAGAATTTCTCGCGCTCCATAGCGTATCCTGCAGGTGTTATTTTTGAAATAGAGCAGGGTAGCGTTATACTTGAAAGCGGCTCGCATATACCCTGCCGCATAAGCTCGGCGTATAAAAACGGATACTGTAAGAGTATCAGCTCGCAGCTTGGCTATAGCTTCCTTTACGATTCCACGCGCGAGGGGCAGGGCGAGCTTAAGTGTGCCGTGGAGGTAAAAAAGCATTGTACTCTCTACCCGCGCCCCACAAAGCGTCTTGAGCTTCTTGCGCCCAAAAGCTCGCACGTGCTTATAGATCAGGGCAATTACTACCTTGTCGACCTCGGTGAGGAAACGGTGGGGCTTGTAAGCTTTGACTTTGTATCAAAGTGCGAGCAAAAGATCCTTATAGCTTGGGGCGAGGACCTTCAAGACGGGCACGTGCGCAGAAAAATAGGCAACCGTGATTTCAGTCTTGAATATATTGCAAAGCGCGGCGAAAACCGCTATACAAACTATATGCTTCGCCTCGGATGCAGATATATGGAGCTTTATTCGGATGAGCCTATAGATTTAAACTACCTAACTCTTATACCGCAAATATATCAGGTGCGCGAGAGGGAGATAAGCGTAGAAAATGAAGCTGATCGCCGTATTGCAGACATATGCACAAGAACGCTCAGCCTTTGTATGATGGAGCATTACGTTGACACGCCCTGGCGTGAACAATCGCTTTACGCCTTCGATTCGCGTAATCAAATGCTCTGCGGCTATCGCGTTTTTGAGGGCGGTAACGGCGAGTATGCAAGGGCAAATCTTTTGCTTATGTCAAAGGATAGGCGTGATGATGGGCTTTTGTCCATCTGCTACCCCTGCGGTAAGGATCTTACCATTCCCTCGTTCTCGCTTTATTACTTTATAGCGGTTAAAGAGTACGTTGAAAATACGGGCGACCTTTCGCTTGCACAAGAGGTATACGCCAAGCTTTGCTCGGTGCTTGATGCCTTCCTTTCTAACATCAAGGGTGGACTCGTGTCAAGATTTGAGGGCAAAAGCCACTGGAATTTCTATGATTGGACACAGTATCTTGACGGTCGCGGAGATTATACCACCGCCGAGCCCGATCTTGTAATAAACTGCCTTTTCATCCTCGCGCTTGAAAGCTTCCGTGAAATCTCGCAAAAGCTCGGCAAGCCCTTCGCGTATAACGCTCTTATCGATACCGTAAGGGCAAATACAAGATCCGTGTTTTACAATGCAAATACGCACGCATTCACACACTCGCGCGGCGGGGCAGAGTATACCGTGCTTGGAAATTCGCTTGCCATACTCGCAGGCGTAGCCGAAAACCCGGATGAGCTTTGCGAAAAAATAACGTCGGGCGCTTTCGTTGACTGTACCCTCAGTATGCGATGCTTCAAATACGATGCCCTTATCTTAACAAATAAAGAAAAGTGGCATCCTTGGGTAATAAACGAGATCCGCACCGATTACAAAAAAATGCTTGATGCAGGCGCAACAAGCGTGTGGGAAACCATAGAGGGCGCCCCCGCATTTTCCAACGCCGGCAGCCTCTGCCACGGCTGGAGCGCAGTACCCGTGCTGTATTTAACGAGATAATTATTAAAAATAATATAAAAATACGGTATATCAAAAAATATATGCCGTATTTTTTGATCAAGTATATTGTATTATCTGCACTTTTGTGATATAATCGGTCTTGCAATATAGGCAAGCATTAGGAACCTTTAACGCCAAAGAGGAGATCTTTATGAACGGCAGGAAATACCCAATAAGCTTATTTATCATAGGTTTTATAACAAATATGATCTTTCATTTCTTTTGGCTTTTCGTTCCCGCTATTATACTTTTGATCGTGGGAATATTCGTGAAGCCCTGCCTGTTTATCGGCTTGGATGTTTTGTTGATAGACGTTATTGCTTCCTTTATAGGGCAGCTTATCATACGTAAAACCTGCATAGAGGATAGCGATGATCCGGGCTTCCGCACATTTCAGGATACGGTAATGAAGGACGAAAATTGGAGAGAAAATATGGCAGAGTATATAGAACAAAAAATGCAAGATCCTCAAAATAAAATCGAATCGGATTCCGAAAGCGAAGGCGAATAATGAAAGACCGACAGATCCTAGAATCTGTCGGTCTGGTTTTTTGTTGCTAAAGTGCAGTAAAAAGGTGTGTAAAGCGGGGGGAAGAACAGTGAAAAGGCGTGTTCACCCCGTTGTCTGCTCGTCAAATTGGAATTTGTTTTATTGTTTTCTGCTTACAATAATGTATGCGTTATCGGTTTCAATTACATTTACAACCGACATTGCGGTTTCTTCGATAATCAATGTTATATTATCGAGAGTATCGGGATACACCTTGATTTTGCGAGTTCCCATATCAATATATTCACTTTGGTTTTTATCAATGGATAAGCAAAAGATGCCGTTATCATTTAACAATTTGTCAACTTTGTTGATGACAGCTCTCTTGTTTTCGAAGTGCATCATTGTGAGGGACGAATATATAACATCGAATGTTTCGTCAAATTCGTAACCATTAAAATCGCCACATATGAAGGAAATATTGCTGTATTCATTTAGATTATCTTTTGCTCGCTGGGTGGTTTTGGGCGAAATATCAATCCCCGTCATTTTTAAGCAGCACGGAGCAACCTTAACGGCGATTCTTCCTGTACCTATACCGATTTCCAAAACTGACTTATCTTTGGAAAGCTCCAACGCTTCCAAAAACGGTTCGCCATCCCATTTGCTCATATATTCTTGTAAAACGGGGGGATCACGGAAGGGATCGTTTTGTTCTTCTATCAACAGATCATAATGATCGATTACATCCATAGTAACTGCCTCCGTCAAATTCTGGATTTTCGGTGAGTTTATTATATCACACTTTGGTAAATAAATCAAGGTGTAAGCCTTGTATGGAATCCGCAACTTGTTGCGGTATGGAATCAGCCTAAGGGGCTGGATGGAATCACGGCAACGCCGTGTATGGCATTAAGCCGCAGGAAAATGCACGCTACCGCGTGATGCCATACGCCTACGGCGATTACATACTCACCTGCGGTGAGATTCCATACCAAGCCTGCGGCTTGGATAACAAAAAAAGGAACTTTTGGTAAACAAAAGTTCCTTTTTTTGTTGGTGGGGGAAGCTGGATTCGGACCAGCGAAGTCAGTGACAACAGATTTACAGTCTGCCCCCTTTGGCCGCTCGGGAATTCCCCCCAATATTGGAGCTGGTGATCGGAGTCGAACCAACAACCTGCTGATTACAAATCAGCTGCTCTGCCATTGAGCCACACCAGCGAACATTGGTATTATAGCAAAAAGAATGCGATTTGTCAACCCCTTTTTTGAAAAAAAGTGATTTTTTTTTGAATACCCGAAAAAACGTACGCACAGGGCATGCGTAGACCTAAAAATACACGGCACAGATCGGAGCTTTTTGTTCAAAAACAACCCCGTTCTGCGCCGTTATGGTTATTTGAATAATGTGAAAATTATCCTATCAGTTGAAGTTATAAACCGTGCCGCTCTTTGCAGATTCGTATATACCCTCAAGGATCCTTGTTACCGTGTATGCCTGGATGGGAAGAGTACGGGGCTCGGTATCGTTTCTTACAGCCTCTATCCAGAGTCTTTCCTCTCTGTCGGCTGCGCTCTCGTTCTTCTTGCCGTCATTGAATGCAACACCGCCAACGTTCATATTGGGGGTAAGCACGTACTGTCTGCCGCCGCGTACGCCGTTGATGCGCACACCGTCAGTCATATCAGCGCCTGCAAGAGTACCGCATACGGTGGTAACTGCCTCTCTTACGTCAAGAGTATTGAGCGCCCAAGAGGATTCAAGAATAATAGTTGCGCCGTTTTCCATAACAACAAAGCCGAATGCGCTATCCTCAACCGTGAACTTCGCAGGATCCCAATCACCCCAAGCATTTGCGGTGTTGGTGTCGTTATTGAGCTTGTGGTACGTAGTACCAAGGCAATACTTGGGCTTGTAGTTGTTCATTATCCAAAGCGTAAGGTCAAGCGCGTGCGTTCCTATATCGATAAGAGGACCGCCCCCCTGCTCATACTCGTTAAGGAATACGCCCCAGGTGGGAACTGCGCGGCGGCGAAGCGCCGTTGCCTTCGCATAGTAGATCTCGCCAAACGTGCCCGATTCAGCCTCTGCCTTAAGATATTCGGAGTCGGGGCGGAAGCGGCTCTGATAGCCGATAGAAAGCTTCTTGCCGGTGCGCTCTGCAGCATCAAGCATCTTTTTAGCCTCAACAGAGTTGATTGCCATAGGCTTTTCGCACATAACATGCTTGCCGGCTTCAAGAGCATCAACCGTAATAAAGCTGTGAGAGCGGTTAGGTGTGCATACGTGTATTACGTCTATAGTCTCATCCTTAAGAAGCTCGCGGTAATCGGTGTAGCACTTTGCATCGGGTGTACCGAAGTTGCGCGCGGCCTTTTCTGCACGCTCGGGAATTATATCGCAGAACGCAACCATCTCTACGTCTGCAACCTTTTTAAGCGAGGGCATATGCTTGCTGTTTGCAATACCTCCGCAGCCTATTATACCTATTCTTATAAGCTTTGCCATTGTAAGGTCTCCTTTATTTCTTTATTATAATGTATCCCTCGGGATCGTCTATATTGCGTACGTGGGGGCAGTCTATAATCTGTCTGTAATCGGGTGCAACGTATCTTACCGCATTGCGGATTATGGTCTGCACGCTCTCGTTGTAATAGGTGGGGAAGCTTTCGTGGCCGGGCTGGAAGTAGAATATCTTTCCGTTGCCTCTTTCGTAAAGGCAACCCGATCTGAACACCTCGCCGCCGGAGAATGCACCTATAAGAAGGAGCTTATCGGGGGTGGGAATAACAAAGGGCTCGCCATACGTTTCCTCGTGCTCAAGCTTAAAGCATCTGTCAATACCGCGGGTAATGGGATGCTGGGGCTCTATAACCCAAAGGATCTCGGAGTCACCGCTCTCACGCCAGGTAAGATTTGCAGACGTACCCATAAGGCGCTTGAAGGGCTTTGAATGATGCGCGGAATGAAGGAAGATTGCACCCATTCCGGAAAGCACAGCATCTCTTACAAGATCTGCAACAGAGTCGGGCACCTCTCCGTGTGCCATATGGCCCCACCAGATAAGAACGTCGGTCTCATCAAGTATTTCCTTTGTAATTCCGCAGTTCTCCATATCAAGCCATGCGCACTTTACGCTTATGTCGTCACATCCAAGGAAGTTGGCAATTGCCTGATGTATTCCATCGGGGTATATCGCACGTACCTCTTCCTTTTTTATTTCGTGGCGAAATTCGTTCCAAACAAGTACTCTTATCATATTGATTCCTTTCCTAAGTAAATATTTTATCTAATGAAATTATAGCACATACGCCAAAAGGATGATATAATACTTTTGAACAAAAGTATCATTTTTTTGACCAATGAAAAATATTTTGATATTTGCCGTCAGCTTTTTTTCGTACTCCAAGATATATGCTCCGAGCGATGAGTATTCCGATAAGTAAGGCGTTATACCTGCTGCGCCGGAGTACGGTATGCGGTATTCGTGAAAAACACCTTGGATAAACAAAAAATGAAATATTTTCAAAAGAGTATGGAAAAATGCAAAAGCATATGCTATAATAGGATCATATAAATAACAATTTTTTGCTTAAAGGAGATAAAAATGCCTCACTATGAGCAAAGGGCAACCAGAGACGGTATGCCCGTATCGATACAGTGCCTGCTTATGAAGCAGAATGCGAAAAGGAAAAACAGCGATATGCACTACCACGATTATACTGAGCTGCTTTTTGGTGTAGAGGGAACGGCAGAGGTCTACGTGGGAGATAAAAGATATATGCTTTCCGAGGGCGACATGGTCATAGT
>JAZRLU010000046.1:0-2200 GCA_045647045.1 Eubacteriales bacterium | reverse complement strand
CGGGACTCCGCGCGCAGCGCTGAGCCCCCGAACATTTGTATGACAAATGTTCGTCAAGTTTCCCCATCGGGGAAACTCTGTTATCACGCTCCAACAAAGCCGCGGTTCCCCATTTCAATGATGGGGTGTTTTCTTATGGAGCTTTACGGGACTCCGCGCGCAGCGCTGAGCCCCCGAGCTTTTGCGTAGCAAAACGCTCGTTAAGTTTCCCCACCGGGGAAACTCTGTTATCACGCTCCAACACAGCCCCGGCTTCGCTCCATCCTTGCGATGGTCTTTTTCATTGGAACGCTTCGGGACTATGTGTCGATATTCGCCTACGGCGATCGATATGCATTTCATGCTCAATATGTCCTTTGGGACTCGATATGTGCTTCGCACGAGGGGAAAACGTCTTTATCATAAAGTATTAAGGAGGAAAAAATGAGAATCAAGCTTTCTGATCATTTTAATTACAGGCATCTTTTGCGCTTTACGATGCCCTCTATCATAATGATGATATTTTCTTCTGTTTACGGTGTGGTAGACGGCTTTTTTGTATCAAACTATGCAGGCAAAACCGCATTTGCGGCGGTAAATCTTATTATGCCCTTCCTTATGATACTTGCCACGGTCGGATTTATGTTTGGTACGGGCGGCAGCGCAATAGTTGCAAAAAAGCTTGGAGAAGGGGATAGCGTGCTTGCAAAGCGCTATTTTTCGCTTTTCGTTTATTTTTCCACCGCGCTTGCCGTGCTTTTTGCAATCGTTAGCTTTATTTTTATGCCCGATATTTCGCGTATGCTTGGCGCAGAGGAGGGGCAGATGCTTTCCGATTGCGTTACCTACGGAAGGATAATAGTATGCGCGTTGCCCTTCTTTGTGCTTCAGTTAGAGTTCCAAAGCTTTTTCGTTACCGCAGAAACTCCCAAGCTTGGGCTTGTTGTAACCGTAGCATCGGGCGTTACCAATATGGCGCTTGATGCGCTCCTTGTTATCCTTTTGCCTGCAGAGTATAAGCTTATCGGCGCGGCTGTGGCAACGGCTTCAAGCCAGGCGGTTGGTGGCGCGATACCGATATTATATTTTGCATCCAAAAATTCAAGCTTGCTTTCCCTCGGTAAAACCTCGTTTTACGGCGGTGCGATAGCACGCGCATCCATAAACGGCTCGTCCGAGTTTATGAGCAATATTTCGATGTCGGTTGTCGGCATACTCTATAACTTCCGCCTTATGCACTACGCAGGTGAAAACGGTATTGCGGCATACGGCGTAATGATGTACGTGGGTATGATATTCGTTGCGGCGTTTATCGGATACTCAATAGGCGTAGCGCCCCTGATCGGATATAATGACGGCGCAGGCAACCGTGCCGAGCTGCGCGGTATTTTTGGGCGCAGTCTTGTTATAATAGGAGCATTCTCGCTTGCAATGGCGATCCTTTCAGAGGCGTTTGCATATCCGCTTTCATATATCTTCGTAGGCTATGATGCAGAGCTTCTTGCCCTTACCGTGTCAGGATTCCGTATATTCTCGTTCTCCTTCTTGTTTATGGGCTACGCGATATTCGCATCGGGCTTATTTACCGCGCTTAACGACGGCGTAACCTCGGCTATCATATCCTTCTTACGTACCCTTGTGTTCCAAACCGCGGCGGTGCTTGTTTTGCCTTTGTTTTTCGATATCAACGGCATATGGGCTTCGGTTATAGTTGCGGAATTTATGGCAATGGCAATATCCGCTATATTTGTTTTTGCGAAATCTTATCGTTTTAGTGATAAATAACAAAACGTATTTTTTTATCAAAAAACATTGACATTTTTGCAAAAAAATGCTATAATATTATGAGTTAGCATATGCTAACTCATAATATTTTATTGCGGAGGCAACCCGTATGGATCTTTTTTCCTGTGATATAGGCAGGGAATATATAATAAACACGGTTAATACAGAGGACGAGGAAACCGATAGCTTTCTGTTTTCTCTCGGCTGCTACGGCGGTGAGCCGATAACCGTGATCTCGCGCCGACGCAGCGGATGCGTTATATCCGTGAAGGACGGCAGATACAGTATTGATAAGGCGCTTGCTACGCGTATTACGGTAAAGTAAGCGTTGCTTATTTTTTGCTTAATCGGTTAGCACAGGCTAACTACAATGGAGGACAGTAATGAGAATTGCTTTGGCAGGTAATCCGAACAGCGGAAAAACCACCATGTATAA
>JAZRLU010000045.1:0-6439 GCA_045647045.1 Eubacteriales bacterium | reverse complement strand
CTGCCTCCTGCGGAGGAGGACGAGAAAGGAGAAGAGCAGGTATGAGATGCAGTAACTCAAAGTGCGGTATCGATATAAAAGCGCCGCTTGATCTTTATAACGGTGATATGGCGTGCCCCAGATGCCGCAAAAAAATAGAGCTCATCTCGGGCGAGATGCAGCTTACCGATAACAACCGTGAGCTTTACGAGCTTGCGGAGCTGTGGTACTCCTACGGTCTTTCTCTTTCGATCGGCAACAGCGTGCCGGAGGCGGTGCGCGATATAGGGCTTGGAAGCGCGGCGATGATAGACAATGCGCTGGGGCTTACAATGGAGGCATCCATGCTCGGCCACCCCGAGGCAAGATGGCGCCTCGGCTTCTTCTACGACAAGGATTATGCGGAAAGCGATAAGACCGAGGCGGTAAGAACGCGCCTTGCAGGTAAGTATTACTCCTCGATCTTCGAGAGCAATTCACGCGAGTTTACGGGCTACGGCAAGGATGAAACGGATGCCCTTAAGCACCGCGCGGCAAGAGATTTTATCAAAATGCTTTCCCTTGCCGATAAAAACGAGCGCGAATACTTCTCGCGTGAGCGTGAGGTGGCTCTCACCTTCCTTACGGAGGACGAGAGAACAGAGGTAAATATGCCCGAAAAAACCGATGCGGAGAGCTTCAAGGCACTTGCCGCGCTCTTCAGCTCGGATGTACGTGCACCCCTGTTCGGTATGTTCGTTTCGGATGCAGAGAGCATGCCCGAGATCGCACAGACCATACGCGACCTTCGCGGATATCAGCTTTCCGAAACAAGATTTTGCATTATCCCTCTTGAAAACGAGGCGGGCAACATTCCCGTAAGCTACAGAGAGGTCGTATTCCCCACAAACGACGTGCTTGACGATGAGATCTCACGCGCCATAAAGGGCGGCTGCGGCAGGGTAGCTATATTCTTCGTTAACGTTTCCGGCAAGCACGTAAAGCGCCCTAAGATAAAGAGCATCTTCGATTACGTTATTCAAAGCAAGCGTGACGTTAATATAACCCGCTTTGACGTGATAATGTCGCAGCTTGCGGGCAGGCGCGCAATAACCTTCTACGATGACGATATCATCTTCTGCAACAAGAGCAATGCCACAGCAGGCTTTGATGCCCTTATCTCAAGGCTCGGCACGGAGAATTAAGATATGGCGGATAGAGTAAGCGGCTCTGCCGATCTTCTTGCCACCGTGGCAGATGCCACGCGCTTTGTAATACAGGTGTATGACCTTGCCGCTTGGCAGCAGGAGCTTGCACTTGAATTTGAGCGCGAGCTTAAAGAGGTATACAGCAGCATCACGGGCTCATCACAGATCGCTCTCGGTGTCGATAGCGGCAGCTTGGAAAATGCGGTGCTTAACGCATTTGCCGCCATCGCGGAGAGTGACTTTGAGCGGCTTGACCGTATGGGCATACTCGGGCGCGTGATGAGCGCCGCGCAGGGAAGGTACACCCCTCGGGGTACGGTAGCGTATTGGGGCGAGGAAAAAAGTGCGCCCGATCCTGCCGATACTGTGCGCACGGCAGAAAAATACGCATCGGCACTCGCTGCCAAGGCTTGGCTTGATGAGGGTATTTTGACCGTAAAGCGCGAAATAAGCGAGGCTGCCCTGCGGCGTGAGAGCCTTGAAAAGCGAGATAAGCTTGTGCAAACGGAAGAAAATCTTGCCGAAATAAGGTCCGAGATGCAAGAGCTCGTAAACCAATACCGCGCAGGCCTTATCACAAAAGAGGCGGCAGGCGGCAGCGCCGATCTTCTCCGCATAAAGAAAAACGTGCTTGAATCTCAGCATAAGGCATATGCTGCGGCGTTTGAAGGGGAGCTTAGGCGCATTACGGCAACGCTTTCCGAGGCGGAGGATTTTCTTGCACTCATCCTTAAGCTTGATAATTTTATCACTACCTCACCGCGCGCAGCAGAGCTGTACTGCAGGATATTTGAGCAGATCGATTTCGTTGCACACACCGCCAAGCCCGAGGCGGTAGCAATACTTTCGGATATCGGTATATAACCGTGCGGCAAAAGCGCGGCACGGCAGATCTTTAATAGGAGCAAGCACAGGCAGCCCACCTTGAAGGCTGCGCCCGTGCTTGCTCTTTTTTCTATCACAATTTAAGTTGAAAAATGCATAAAAAACTGACGGCAAAAAGCTTTTTGCACAAAAAAATATGTGCTATAATTCTACCGTTGGTAACAGTCGGTATGATTTTTTGCCCCTTGTGCCAAAAAACGGATAAAAAAACGGCATTCCATTGGTTTTTTTGACAAAAAAGTGTTGACAAGTATTTTGTAAAATATTATAATTAAATTATTAAATATATAAGTGTTAAGGGGAATACGGAAATGACCTTGGTCGAGATATGTCAAAGGATGGATGCGCTTGGGCTTAAGCCAAACTCCAAGCGTTGCAAGGGTAAAAAGGTTACCGAGAAAATAAGCGAGTGGTACTCCACGGGATCATCATGGTACCGCGATGCCGCAAAGCTTGCCGCAGATGACGTCAGCGAGATGTACGGTATGCTCGTAGCGCACGGCTACGATGCGAAAAATCAGTTTTCAAGAGATTGCTGTGAATCGCTTGAGCTTGCATACGGCAAGGTATACGAATTTATGGAGGCGAATTACGGTAAGGACAGAAATCGCGCCGCGATCGACCGATTCGAATCCGAGATTGAAGAGATTAAAAAAGAATTAGATAGAAAAGTGAGGGTAAAATTATCTATGAACGCAAAGAACAGTATGAAGGACACGTTAGGTTATCTTATTGACGCTCTTGATTATGCAGCTACCGAGGAACGCATCCAGGAAAACAGAAAGGTCATAGAGCTTACGCAGGATAAGCTGCGCAAGATCGCAGCGCAGCTGGAGGGTGTTGTTGACGTTGCCTCTCGCCCCGCGGTTGATAAGGCAAACAAGATATTCACCCTTGTAAACGATGCGGCTACCGTATTCATCAACGGTGAGTATAGCAATATGGATGCTCACGCCGCTCTTGACGAGGCGCTTGATATCGCAAAGGAGTGGGTTGGCGCACCTATCCCCAAGGCATCCCTTCCCGTAAGTGAAAAATCTCTTAAGGAGTCCACCGACCTTAGTGATAAGGTTAAGTACTTCGCGCTCGCCGCACCCGCAAAGAGAAAGCTTGGCGATGCTCTTAATAAGATAAACAACCGTCTTTTGATGGAAGACGAGAGACTTGCAGAGGCAGAGAAGCTTGCTGCAGAGGTTGATGAGGATAAGAGAAAGCTTGCAGAGCTCCAGGCAAAGCTTGCCGAGGTAAATGCAAGGCACAAGGCAGGTCTTATCGATGCCGTTAATGCAAAGAGAATGTGCGAGGCTATAATCCGTGAGGCTACTATCCTCAGCAATAGGATCACGACGAGAATGCCCGACGTTGAAAAGCGCCGCAGAGTGGCAGAGGCAGGCAAGTCTCTTGTAACCGAGATATACTACATATTTGATAATGCTATTTACTATGCGAAGGATGCAGAGATGATCGTTGAGGTTGGCAAGATGATCAAATTTGACGCTATCTCGCAGGTGCTCTCCGGCAATATCACCGCCGAGTCCAAGAACAGCATAGTAAATCTTCAGGAGCTTTGCGAGCTTATCGGTAACTCCATTCAGATGTCTGCAGAAGAGGTAATGGCAGATATCGGTACGAGCAAGCTTCGTACAAAGCTTGATAACAGCGTAACGAACACCACCGTTAACAATCCCTTCGCGGTTCTTAACGATTCCACGGTTGATTCTGCATTCGTTTCCAATGATACGCAGGCAAATGCCGATTCATTTATGAGCAACATTGATGCTATGCTTGCAGGCGGTGGCTTCGCAGGCATGGGGGACATCGGCAGCGTTACCGTTGATACAACTATCGATACCGATACGATCCTTGCAAATGCAAACGGCAACGGCAACGGAAACGGTAACGGTAACGGCAGCGGCAGTGCCGGCAGCAGCGATATCTAATTAAAAAACAAAATCAAACACGGCGGATTTTAAAATGGCAAATCAAACTATCAATGACAGAGCCAAGCAGCTTTACTATCTGAGTGTTGACCTTAAGGCGCTTGAAACGGTGCGCGATCAGCTTAAAGGCTTTATCGCAACCCCCGTAATAAGAAATCTTGCAAGGGATAAGGTTGAAAATAACCTTGAATACCGCCTTGCGGCATCTCTTTCCATGCAGCTTGAGGCTAAAATACAGTTTATCAGATGGTGCACAGACTTCTCAAACGAGGCTTATCTCCGTTTCAAAAACTTTATACTTGACAATATCGATAAGGCGGAAAGTCCCGATATGCCCACGCTTACCGAGGGCACGGACGAAAACGGCGCCCCGACGGTAAAGAAGGAAACACGCCCGTATGCAAAATGCCTGCGCGTGCTTGCCTCTTTGCGTGACTTTGCGGATGAGCTTCAGCCCATAATCAACTCCGCGGCGGCGGCTATCGACAGTATTACCGTTGATAACGTACGCGCCACCAAGGACGTTGACCGTATAGAGCGCGCCGTTGAACAGATATCAAAGAGCATTGAGGACCTTGGGCAGGTAAGCTGCCTTGCCTTCTCCGAGGAGGGTATGGTTGCGCCCGATGCCGTGGCTTATGCTAAAAAATCCGTTGGTGAAACACTTGAATATGCAAGAAAGCTTCTGCGCGAGGCAGAGGAGGGAAATACAAGCGAGCTGCTTGCAGGCGTGCTAGTACCCTTCTCAAAGCTGGAAACCTACAGCGCGGCAAGCTATTACGATTCCAGATTTACGCGCCCCGATATCGCAAAGGGCACGGTTGTACTTGCAACCCCCTTTGAGGATGAGGCGATCTTCCACCTTCGCCGCCTTGGCGAGGTAATAGGCAAAAAGTTCTCGCGCATTGATGCATCCGTGCTCGGTGCGCTTGATGCCGCAACCGTGATTAAGCTCTTCCGCACCCACGCCCTTTCGGGCAACTGCCTCTTTGTTGTAAACGTGGCGGAGTGCAGGGCAGAAAGCTTTAAAACCCTTGTCGAGGGTATAGTTCGCTTCGGTCTTGAATCAAGCGGATGTATCTTCGTGCACGATAAGAAGGGTGATCATAAGCTTTACGAGCAGATCGAGGATACCGCATCGCAGATCGGGCTTTCTACGGTGTCCTTAAGCCACGAGTTCTTACGTATGCCCAACTGTCAGGGCACGCTCAGCATGCTTGTGGATCACGGAGTTATAGAAAATACGGATGAGGATTATACAAGAGTAAAGACCAAGCTTCCCTTTATGGGCTACATCGGTCTTAATATGCTTCTTTCGGGCGAAAGCTTCGGTATGGCAGAGGGGCACTCAAGGCGCAACAGTGCCGCCGCTATATCCTATATCAAGCGTATAATCGCACAGTCACAGTTTATTGACAGCGGATGGGGAGACTATTCCGCGGATATAAGGCTTTCCAATACCGGCGAGCGCATATCCTTTGACTATGACGGCTTCCGTGAGCTTGACAGAGATAATCTTAAGCGCATAATAGAAAAGCCGGGTATATCCCTCTTTGCAAAATGCGGCATTGCGGTAAGGTACTGTATGACGGCGGGCGACTCCGATTACGTGCTTGAACGCCTCTCGCACGAGGAGATGACCGAAAGGCTTACGCTTGCCTCTGTTGTGGTATGCAGGCTTCTTAACACACAGTATTCTCCCACCTGCGAGGTATTCACTGCAGAACAGTGGAAGGAGATGGGTAAGGAGGATAAGACCTACGGTCCCAATACCATGGGCGTATGCATCAAGGCAGGTAAGCTTCTTCACTATAACGGCAGCAAAATGCGCCAGTTAGAGCAGGCTATCGATACCGTGTGCCACGAATGCTTCCACGCCTTCCAGAACACCCTGCTTGATAAGAGCTTTGCCGATTGGCACTTCATTGAGCTTGGTATCACGGCATCAAGGGTAGAGGAGTGGAGCAAGAACGATGCGGCATATATGACCTCGGCTACCTCCTATAATGCATACCGATTCCAGATATTTGAATCGGATGCCTTCAGCTTTTCCGCGGAGTGCCTGCGCGGTATGGCACAAAGCTGGCACAGTATAGAATTCGTCACCGCTGACGCATAAAAAAGAAAGGAAACGTTAGATGAATAATATTGATTCCTTTGTTCAGGACCTGCTTCATATAGATGAGCCGGCGAAGAATAAAATGCTTGATCTTGAAGCGGGCAAGGAAAATACGTACTATCTTACCTACGGCGACCCCGAGGATCCCACTCTTGATCTTACCAAAAACGGCGAGTACCTTCTTAAGATAATAAGAGAGCACATAGGCAAGGTAGGCAATACCGTGCTTCGCGGCTCTGCGGCAGACGGTGAGGAGCAGCTGATAGGCGCACACAGAAACGTGCTTAACTGGTGCTCGCGCGAGGGTACGCGCAACCCCAAGGAGCTTG
>JAZRLU010000044.1:0-13888 GCA_045647045.1 Eubacteriales bacterium | reverse complement strand
ATCCGTGCGCGGCTTTGCCTTAAGGATAAGCGACATACGAAGGCGCTTGCCATCCTTTGTAACCGAAAGCACGCTTCCTATGGCGCGCTTGGTTACGGTGTCGTAAATAACGTCACCCTCGGAAATAAGCTCCATAGCTTCGCAGGGTATGCTTTCGGTAACGATATTTTCATGTATCTCGCAGCCGTAATCTCTGCCGTAAAGCACGTACCGTGCCGCAAAAACGGCAAGGGCAATGCATGCGGAAATAGCTGCGAAAATGGCGCCGTCTATTATAAAGGCGGCAGCACGTGTACGGCTTTTGTATCTTTTATACCCGTTTATGCGCTTCATTTTCCCTCCGCAAGATAAATAAAAGGGCGCGGCCGATCGGTGCCACGCCCTACGTATATTTTATTGTATCTCACGTGCCGTTTTTTATGCGGCAGGGAAAAAGTGCTGATCCGTGTCAGCTTTTGGATATACGGATATCCGCATCTGCACTTAAATTTGACGATTCCTCGGCAATAAAGGTCATCGCCTCCTCCTCATAGCTCTTGCGCGAGATTCGGAGAAGCGCGCTTCCCATTCCGAAGATCACCCAGAACAGAGCACACGTTACGGAGGAATACCAGATATGATCTGTCATACCGAAAACAAGAAGAGCGGTTAATGCAACTGCGGATGCCGCAGATACCGCACCGGTAGCGGAAACGTCTGCATATCTTGCATACGTTGCTCTGTGGCGCAGCCTGATAAGGAGCAATAAAACGAATGCCAAAAGCGCAAATATGCCTGCCTCGCAGGCTATCTCAAGAAACAGATTGTGGCTGTGCGGTGCCGTAACTCCGTCCTCGGCATATTTTGCAAATTCATCCCTGAACGCACTTTCGCCGATGCCTACTCCGATAAACAGTCTTTCCTTCAGCATAGCAAGGGATGAGCGCCATATGGAAAGGCGGGACTGTATGGAGCTATCGGAAAGATTTACAGCGGATAAAAGGCGTTCTCTTATGCTTTGCGGAATAACAAACGGTATCATGGGCAAAAGCACAAGAGGTATAAGCAAAAGCTTCGGTGCCTTGATGCTTTTCACTATAAGTGCCGCCGCGGCAGATATTATAAGAGCTATCCACGCGCCGCGCGTCCAGGTCATTACAAGGGCACCCGTGTTGAGAATTGCCGCAAATCCGTAGTATACGCGCTCGGATGCGTTTACCTTTGAGAGCATAAATGCCACGGAAAGGATCACGGTAATAAGCAGATATACCGCATATATGTTTGGGTTGCCAAACGTACCTACCGCACGTGATGCAAAAACGCCTTCAAATGCGGGATCGGTCCACTCTGCGTGGGGCTCGGCAAGGAAGTAGGTGATGATTGCATATATTGCCTCGGGGATCGATGCGAAAACGATTATGTTTGCCGCATTGTTCGCAAGTCGTCTGTTCACGATAAGGTTGCTCGTCAAAAAATACATAAAGCCAAGGGCAACCGTGATAAGCGAGCTTTCGAAGGATTCAAATCCCTTGTTGAAAATACCGCTGATGAGCACAAAGATCATAAAAGCGAGTATTATCATATCGTATTGCTCAAAGTGGTATATTCTTTTGCCAAGCACCACCTTGAATACAAACGATAAGAACGTAAGCGCGATAAGCAGGGTAAGGATCAGCGTGGAGCGCGGCATTATGGGGTAAATCGGTATAAGCAATACCGTTGTCATAAATGAAAACTCGGGTGATGCAAGCGCAAGCGCAACGTATATAAGAACCGCCGCACCAAGCAAAAGGTATTGCATCGGTATAAAGAATCCAAGCGTTGCAAGAAGTGCGCCTAAAACAACGGGGAGCGTTATTGAGTCCTTTGGGCGCTTGCCTCCCTCGCGGAAGTGCTTTATACAAAGAACGTCAAAGATAAGCACGTTCGTAAAGCTTAGCTTCTGGAATATATCCGCAAACGGTATATCAAGCAGCATAAGCGGAATGGCAATAGTTAAAAGAATAGTACCTACCGCTATATCGAAGGCTGTATTTGCAGCTACCAAGGAAAAGTAGTAGTTGAAAATATTAAGCAAGAGGGTAACTATACCGAAGGTAAGGAAAAGAACGCCGTATGCGCGCGTGGATGCGGCAACGACCGTGTGCGTAGCATTTGACAAAAATCTTGACACGGGGTTCTTGATAAGCAGGGTAGCAAGCGAGGAGCTGCCGCCCACAACGCTATCGGTAAACCTAAGCTGCGCCTGCATAAGCCGGCTGCCCTCAAACGTCTTTTCGCTCTTTTCGTAGCCGGTAAGAAAATCTATAAAACGGGAACGCATTATTCGGAAGCCTTCCTCCTTTTCTTCTTTTTATCCTTCGGCAACAGCGCTTCCTCATATTCGGGGTGCAGCGAAAGCAGATCGGGGCGGCGCTCACGTGTGATGCGAACCGCCTGTTCGAGTCTGTAGCGTGCTATTTTTTTGTGGTCACCCGATAAAAGCACCTCGGGCACGTCCATACCTCTGAAGCTGCGCGGCTTGGTGTATTGCGGATATTCAAGTATGCCGGAGGCAACCGATTCGTCACTGTGGCATTCGGGTGCGGCAAGCACACCGTCAATAAGGCGAGAGGTGGCATCTATAACTATGCACGCGGGTATTTCACCGCCGGTAACAACGTAATCACCTATGGTGATCTCATCATCAACAAGCGCATCAAGCACGCGCTGATCAACACCCTCGTAGTGACCGCAAAGGAATACAAGCTCGTCATACTCTGCAAGCTCCTTTGCAACCTCGTGGGTAAAGGTGCGGCCCTTGGGGGACATATAGATGACCCGTTTTTTAGCTCCCTCGGCAATGCGTGAGCTTACGTGCTCATAGCAATCGAAGATGGGCTGGCAGGTCATAAGCATTCCCATACCGCCGCCAAAGGGCGTATCGTCGGTCTTTCTGTGCTTATCGGTGGAAAAATCGCGTATGTTATAGCAATCAAGCGAAATTATACCGTCCTTGATGGCACGTCCTATCACGCTCTCGCAAAGCACGCTCGAAACGAGGTCGGGGAAAAGCGTCATTACGTGATATTTCATATTTAATCAAAAAATCCGGGAATGGGAGTTACAAAAACGCCCCTATCCACGTCGGTCTCCTTAACAAATTCCTTAATGTCGGGCAGCAGCACGTCTCCGCGCTCGGTTTCTACAACGATAAGTCTTGATGCTACCGAATCGGTAACGTCCTTTACAGTACCAAGCGTTACACCCGTGCTGAGATCTATAACGGGCAGCCCTATCATATCGGCAAGTAAAATTGCACCGGGGGCAAGCGGAATATCCTCGCGCTTAAGATAAAGAACCGTGTTCTTCATACCCTGCACAACCTCGCGGTTGTCATATCCTTCAACCGTCATAAGAACGATGTCCTGCGAAACGGATGCGCTCACCACTCTTGCTTCCTTATAGCTGCCGTCTCCTGCGGCAAGGAAAATGCGCTTTTGCGCGGCAAGAATTTTAGGGGAGTCACACCATGATTCAACCTTCATCGTGCCTTTAACTCCGTGTGCGGCAATTATTCTGCCGCATTCAAAATATTCTTTTCTCATACGTATATTTTAACATACGCAAATAGGGTTTGTCAATCGGGCAAAGTTAATATTTTATATACGCGTGCATTATTATACCTGCTTCACTCCCAGATGCGTGTAGATATTGCGGTATTCGTCTATCATACGGCTAAAGGAAAAAAGCTCGTTATACCGATCCTCGGCACCGCGGCAAAGTCTTTTGTAAAGCTCGCCGTCCGATAAAATGCGGCAAAGGGCGGATATCAGGGAAGAGCAGCTGTCGGTTTGAAAAAGCAAGCCGTTTAAGCCGTCGGTTATCATTTCGCGGTTGCCTCCGAAATCCGATGCTACCGTAGGTATTCCCATAGACATACATTCGGATATGGCAAGGCAGGAGGTCTCTGTTCCGCGGGAGGGGTTAACGTTTGTGTAAAACATAGCTTGCACACCGTGCGGATCGGATACGTATCCCGTAAAGCGTATCCGTTTATCAACGCCTAAAAGAGAGGCAAGCTCGCATAAGCGCCGCTTGCAGCTGCCCGTACCTACAAAAACGATATAAAGATCGGGAAAGAGGCGCATAAGCTCCGGTGCCGCTCTTATAAGAAGATCCTGCCCCTTTACCGCTTCAAGGCGGCCAACGCTGCCTATCACTCTTGCATGCGGCGGTATTTTCAGCTCCGCTTTTTTGCAAAGGATGGCATCCGTGTCGGGTTTTTCGCGCTTTTTAACACCGTTATATACGGTTTTTATCCGTTTTTTGTCAACCCCCTCGGCAATAAGATTATCGGTTGCGTATTCGGCTGTTGATACGGTAAGATCGGTCAAAAGTGAGTAAAGCAGGCGCCGCGGCATACCGTGGCGCTTTACGCTGTCACTCGGCACGGCACAGTGCCGCGTTGATATGCAATACGGCACGCCCGAGAGCTTTGCGCACAGCCTTGCCGTAACAGACGCGTGAGAATGCAACACGTCTGGGCGCGTTTTGCGAAAATGAGAGACAAATACGGGGATCGCCGCGGCATCGGCACTTACGTCGGATCTGTACGGCAGGTGTGTCAGCTTAAGTCGGTCTGTGCTTATACGCTCGGATAGGCGTGATCCTTGCGGCAGTATTATCTCGGTTTCAAATTCGCCTGCCAATTCTTCTGCTATTGCCGCGGCAAGTAAGCCCGCACCGCCAACGTTCCCATCTGTGATCACGTGCGTTATTTTCATTGCGCTCTCCCCCTGAAAAACGGGTACCGTTGCCCCGCATTTTTCATATATTTTAACACGTATGCCTATATAATATACGTTGCCGTGTGTAAACGGTAAGGAGAAAACAAAAAAACGGGGTATGCCTCACCCGCTGCTTTCGGGATTTTCATACCTCGTTTTTGTTGCTCAAAGTCACTTTTTGACCTATAGCTTTATAGGTTATTTTTTCTCTCTTTTTCTCTTAAAGTAGCTTGCTATAAGATCGCGGCATTCCTCTGCACGTACAAATCTTTTGATCTCGGGCTTGTGGTTAAGCCCAACCTCGGAAAGATCGATAAGCGAGCCAAATGCGCCAAAGCGCAGATCCGGTGCTCCGTAAACTACGTTCGGTATGCGCGCGTTGATTATCGCACCTGCGCACATTGCGCACGGCTCAAGGGTTACGTACAGGGTAGTGCCGGGAAGTCTCCATCCGCCCATAACTCTGCACGCCTCCTCTATTGCAAGGATCTCGGCGTGGTGAGTTGCGCATTTTGAGCCTTCGCGCGTGTTGTGGGCGCGCGCTATGACCTTGCCGTTTAAAACGATGCAGGCACCTATCGGCACCTCGTCAAGCGTTTCGGCAATTCTTGCCTCATCCATGGCAACGTCCATATATATGCTGTCCGTATCAAGCATCTCGTTGTTATTCACAGTATACCTCCATTGTTATGCACGCGTTGATATCGCGGCAAGGAAAAGCGCCGGTATCATATATATAAGCATCGGTGTAAGATCATATGCCTCGCTGGAGCTTGAAAATGCAAGCCTTGTCATATCGGCATATCTTTTTCTCATAACCGCCATTGCGGCTAAGGATATCACAAGAAGAGCTCCGAGCACGGCAAAAATTACCCATCCGCCAACACCGTACATAAGGCATAAGGAAATCACGTTGTTCACCGCGTGCAATATAACGGAGGGCAGCAGGCTCTCGCAAATAATATCAAGCCAGGCGAAAATAATGCCGGCGGCTATGGCATAGGGGATCTGCAAAAGATTCATATGCCCAAAAGCAAAGGTCAGCGCCGAGATTATTATTGCGGCACGCATATTTCCGCGCGCCTCGCAAAACAGCTTTATCGGGATGTATCTGAAAAGTATCTCCTCGAGTACGGCAGGGAGCAGGGCATAGGTAATAAGCGCTATTGCAAAGGGCTCTGTAAGGCTGCCACCGCTCTCAATGCCGAAAAGTCCGCCAAGATAGCTGAATGCAAGCGAGAGCGCAAACACTATAGCGGTGCCGGGAATTATCACGGGTAGGGTGATAAGCGCGTTTTTTGCCGAAAGCGAGATGCGTATTTCGTTTTGCTTGGGTAAGGGCACGTCCCCCTCGTCATCCCCAAAAACAGCTCCGCCGTCATCTCTTAGGGCACTCTTTTGCTTCCATATCGCACCGATGCCTATAAGGATCGGGGCAATAAATGCAAGCGCGTATATCAAAGAACCTACAATACCTCCAAGTATGCTGCTTAATAAAAGCATACAAAGAAAGATCAGGTCGATCGCAACGATTGTTATAACCGATCTTTTCATCACGTTCTCTCCGTTATCGAGAATAAAAGCTTTCCGCGCGATACGTCGGCATCCTCAACACATATCTTAACACGGTCTCCTATGCGGATAATGTCCGCAGAGCTGCGAAGCGTTACGTTACCGTCATCGTAAATAAAGCCGTCAAGCGTTGATATCGGCACAAGTCCCTCGCAGGTGTTGGCAAGGGTAACAAAGCAGCCAAAGGACGTAATAGAGCTTACCGTGCCCTCAAACTCCTCACCAATGCGATCCCTCATATAAACCGCCTTGTAAAGATCGTATATGCGGCGCTCTGCCGTATCTGCGCGCATCTCGCCGTCGGTTGCCGCCGCTGCGGCACGCTTCGCCATAGATCTGTATTTCTCCGCAGGCTTTCCTTCAAGCACGGCACGGTGTATAATCCTGTGTGTTACAAGGTCGGAAAGGCGGCGTATCGGGGAAGTGAAGTGGCAGTAATTTTTAATGCCGAGACCAAAGTGGCCGCGGTTTATATCCGAGTATTCCGCCTTTGCCATAGATCTTAGGCAGGCGTAGGATATGGCATCGGCAATTCCGCGCTCCTCTGCCTGTGCAAGCAGGGCGCCAAGCGCTACGCCGTCGCATTTATCCTTGTTTATCATATCGGTCTTAAAGCCAAGGTTGTGCACGTAGGTGATAAAGCGCTCCATTTTTTCGGGATCGGGCGCCTCGTGCACTCTGTATACGCAGGGGATCTCGGAGCTTTTAAGATAGGTTGCAACCGCCTCGTTTGCGGTAAGCATAAACTGCTCTATCATCTTCTCCGCATCACCGCGTGTACGCCTTACAATGTCAATAGGCTCTCCGCTCTCGTTCAGTATTATCTGTGCCTCATCGGATGAAAGCTCTACTGCGCCGCGCTTTTTGCTGCGCTCCGCAAGCTTTTTGTAAAGGGCGTGCATTGCTTCAAGGGTGGGTATTACCTCGCGGTACTTTTCCTCTATCGCGGCATCACTCTCACCGCTGAAAATGCGGTTTACCTCGCTATATATGCCCTTAACCCTTGATCTGATAACGGAAGGCTCAAGCTTAAGACCGGTAATAGCACCGTCCGTGTCAAGGCTTATCATCGCGGAAAGCGTGTAGCGCGGCTCTCCTGCGTTAAGCGAGCACGCGCCGTTAGACAGCACGGGCGGCAGCATAGGCACTACCTTGTCGGTGAAATATACGCTTGTTGCGCGTGAGGTAACAAGTCTGTCAAGCACAGTCTTTTCCTTCACGTAATGCGAAACGTCTGCAATATGAACGCCAAGCGTGTAGCCGCTATCCGTGCATTCAAGCGATATTGCATCGTCAAGATCCTTTGCGCTCTCACCGTCTATAGTAAAGATGATCTCGCGTCTTTCTGTGCGCCCCTCTGTGCTGATCGGCTCCCTTGCGGCTGCCTCTGCCGCGGCAAGCTCCTCCTTGGTAAATTCGGTATCTATCTCGCAATCGGTCAGTATCGCAAGATAATTTGCCTCGCGTGTGTCTGCCTCGCCGAAAACCTCGGTAACGTTGCAAAGCAGGGTGTAGGAGTAAAGATCATCTCGAAGAAGGGTTGCGCACACCTTATCACCGTCACGCGCGCCGTTTGCTTCAAGTATTTCTATCCTTCTTTTGATCTTAGGCGAGTCGGGAATAAGAAACAGGCGGTTGCATCTTCTCTTGTGCATACGTACAACGTCTGCCTCCACCGTTCCTATAAGAGTACGGGGCGCGTATTCAAGTATATCGGTGATCCTACCCTCCGTGCGGCTCTCGCCACCGGCAGACTCGGTAAAGCGGTAGCTTACGCGCACCGTATCACCGCCAACTGCGCCGCCAATGCGGTTTTCGGTCACAAAGATATCTCTTTCCATACCCTCAACTTGGACAAAGCCGTAGCCGTGCGCACTTTCCGTAAAAATGCCCTCGGCAACGCGCGCACCGCGCGAGCTATCGCGCCCGAGACGTATCTTTGCCCCGGAAGCCTCTATATTCATTTCGTTTACTATAGAAAGAAGGCGGCGCTTGCCGCGCTCCTTTACAGATGCTCTTTTTGAAAATTTAGACAGATCCTTTTTCTTGCTTCTCATTTTGTTCCTTTTCATAAAATAAAAACGGAAGGGAGCACCTTCCGTTTTTATCAATTCTTAATCGAAGATAGTGGAGTAGTCCGAGATAGAGGTCCAATCGTTCTGTACCGAAGAATAATCGGGCTGAAGAACATAAACCGCAAGAACTGCAACCGCGAATACGATAGCAGCGATGAGGGTGATCTTGTAGATCTTCTTACCGGTCTGAACAGACTTATCCTTGCCGTAATATGTCTCGGAGCCGCCGGAAATGGTGCCGGAAAGGCCCTCGTTTGATTTCTGGAATACTACCGCAACTGCGATAATAACTGCGCATACAAGAAGTATGCCAAGGAGAATGTACTCTAACATATTAGATTCCTTCCAAATTATTTATACCCGTGAGTATCAAAATATATAGTTATTCTAACATAAAGTTCTTAAAAATGCAATACCTTTTGCGAAAAAACTAAATATTTTTTAAAATAACCGTAAAATGCACAGTCTTTTGCACTGTGAAGTGCATAATTTTCGTGAAAATATTGATTTTTTTATCCAAGTATGATAGAATGTACAATTGGAATGGAGGTGTGCTATGATTTTCGGATATGAGATTGATGCTACGTATATTATAGCACAGCTTGCGGGCTTTGTTGCTATGGGCTTCGGTATGTATTCATATCAAACCAAAAAGCGTTTTTCGATCCTTACCTTGCAGGCATTCTCAAATATCTTCTGGCTTATCCAGTATCTTTTACTCGGTAGATATTCTGCCGTTGCGGCTAACGTTATCGGCGTTTTGAGAAATATTATATACCTTTTCCGCGGTAGGTTTAAATTCGCTGATTCGCGCCTTGTGCCTATCCTTTGCATGGTGGCGTTCGTGGTGTCGGGCGTGTTTACGTATACCTCTCCGATAGACGTGCTCCCCATTTGCGCAATGCTTATCGCAACGGTGGCATTCTTTATGGAAAACGAGCAGATGATAAGGATTCTGAGTCTTGGCGTTGCTATCAGCTGGTTTACCTTCGGCTTGCTTGCAGGCAGTATTGCCAGTATGATATCGGACGGTATTACCTTTTTTACCATTCTTATTGCGGTTATCCGCTATCACAGGATCGCAGGGTATGAAAAAAGCTCGCTTGATTTGAAAGTCAGCACGGATGCCGATGTTCAAAACGAGGGTGCTTTGGAGTGCAAAAACGGCACAAATACCGACCGGTGCGATGAAAAATCTTGATTTTTTGCACAAAATGTAAATAACACTTTACAAAAAAATAAGCTTGGGCTACAACGTTTAAATGCAGCCCAAGCTTTTCATTATTTGTCGGAATAAAGAGTGCAAATGCCCTTAAGTATTTCAACCGTTTTGTCCATTCCCTCTGCGGTTATATGCTCAAACGGACCGTGGAATGCGTATCCGCCGGTACCGAGATTAGGGCAGGGAAGTCCCATAAACGAAAGCCTTGCACCGTCTGTTCCGCCGCGTATGGGCTCAACGCTCGGCACAAGCCCCGCCATTTCTATAGCGCGCTTTGCATTGTCTATTATATGGATATGAGGCAGCACCATTTCCTTCATATTTCTGTAGCTGTCCTCAACGGTAAGCACAACAGTGCCGCTTCCGTATTTTTCGTTCATAAGTTTTTCTATGTGGTAAAGGGTTCTACGTCTTGCTTCAAATTCCTCTGCCGAATGGTCGCGCACAATGTAGGAAAGCGTTGCAAATTCCACGTTGCCCTTCATAGAGGTAAGGTGGTAAAAGCCCTCATAGCCCTCGGTGTGCGCAGGCGTTTCAAATGCGGGGAGAGCTCCGTTTATCTCCATAGCTATCAGTGCGGCGTTTTTCATTGTGTTTTTTGCCGATCCGGGATGCACGTTCGTGCCGTTTACGTTGAAGCTTGCGCTGAGCGCGTTGAAGTTTTCGTATTCAAGCGATCCTTCCGCACCGCCGTCAACCGTGTATGCAAAATCCGCACCGAATGCGGCAACGTCAAAGCTATCCGCGCCCTTGCCTATCTCCTCGTCGGGCGTAAAGGCAATAAGTATCTCTCCATGCTTAACGTTGCCACTGATAAGCTCCTCTGCAAGCGTTACGATCTCGGCAACACCGGCCTTATCGTCAGCACCGAGAAGAGTTGTGCCGTCACTTGTTATAAGCGTTCTGCCTGCAAGGGCTTTAAGGTGGGGGAAGGTATCCGTGCTGAGTATTCTGTCGGATGCAGGGTATTTAAAATCGCCTCCGTCATAATTTTCGGTTATAACGGGCTTTACGTTTTTGCCGGTAAAATCGGGTGCTGTGTCAAGATGCGCAATAAAGCCTATCTTGGGTGCGCTCTCGCAGCCCGCGCTTGCGGGTATTTTTGCATAAAGGTAGCATTTTTCATCTACTCTTACGTCAAGGCAGCCTATGGCGGTCAATTCTTCCTTCAGTATATTCGCAAGCTCAAATTGCTCTGCGGTAGACGGATGAAGCCCGCTTTCGGGCGAGCTTTCCGTGCATACCGTTACGTACTTTATAAATCTTTCGTATGCTCTCATAACAGTCTCCGTATGCATTTTTTATTAGATTTTAGCATAAAAAACGCTATAGGTCAAGCCTAACGCGGGAATTTCAAAAAAATTAGCAAAAAACAGAATTTTTGCAAAAAGCTATTGACAAACCGAAAACAATTTGCTAAAATATCAGCATCAAAAGCGTTTGAGCGAAAAATAGTAGCATCGCTTACCGTCTACAGAGAGCTGCCGTTTGGTGCGAGGCAGTGGCGAGGGCCTTGTGAATTCATTTCGTGAGCTGTGGGCTTAAAGCGTATGCGAGTAGGCTCTACCGGGAGTGACCGTTACATCACAACGGGTGTCGTGCGCACCCTATGAGGCTCTACTTGCGAGGGTAGGGTAAAGCAGAGTGGTATCACGCTATATTTTTATATGGTGTCCCTGTAATTTCCTATGGAGGAAATACGGGGGCTTTTTGTTTTGTAATTTTCGCAAACGGCACTGCCGAGTGCGTTAATTTATATAAAATTTGTATCTTGGAGGATATGAAAATGAAAAAACTTTTATCTGCTGTTATGATTTTGGCGCTTATGCTTTCCTCGTGCGCCTTGTTTACCTCCTGCACGTCGTCTGCCGATTATACCGTAGGTATCTGTCAGTTTATGGCGCACCCCTCGATTGACGAGGCAACGCAGGGCTTTATAGATGCACTTACCGCAGAGCTTGCGGCTGCTGGTAAAACGGTTTCGCTTGATACACAGATCCCCGCAGAGATTAATCTTTGCACAACCGTTATAAACACCTTTACCGCAAAGAACGTTGATCTTATAGTGGCAAATGGTACTCCCGCGCTCGTTGCGGCGGCAGGTGCAACAGACAAAATTCCGATCCTCGGCACGTCCGTTACCGATTATAACGATACCTTCTCGGGCAGCATTCCCCAAAACGTATCCGGCACGTCCGATGCCGTTCCTTTCGGTGAGCAGGCGCAGATGATGATAGATACCCTCGGGCTTGTAAGCGGCGATAAGGTTGGCGTGCTTTATTGCTCCAACGAGTCGAACTCTCAGTTTCAGTACGAGGCGGTAAAGAGCTATTTTGCAGGAAAGGGCATAGATGCCGTTGCTTATACCTTCTCCGAAACCATGGAGCTTCAGGGCGTTGCCACTCTTGCGGCAACCGAGTGCAAGGCTATCTACGTTCCCTCCGATAACACCGTTGCAAGCAACGACACGGTCGTAGGTACGGTATGTAACGAGCTTAACACGCCCGTTTACACAAGCTACGGCAGCACGATCTGCTATGCAAGCCTTGCAATAAACTATTATGACCTCGGATACGAAACGGGCCTTATGGCTGCGCGCATTCTTCTTGGCGAGGCTGTGCCTTCCGATATTGCTATCAAAACTCTCACACCTACGGTTTTCTACAACAAGGAGCTGTGCGCACAGCTTGGAATTTCCGTTCCCGAAAACTGATTAAAGGATAAAACGATCAATGGCTTTCTTAAATGCAATGCCCGGCGCGGTGGCGCAGGGACTTATATGGGGTCTTATGGCTATAGGGCTCTACATATCGTATAAAATACTCGATATAGCCGACCTTACCACGGATGGCTCTATATGCACGGGTGCGTGCGTTGCCGCAATGCTAATAACGAACGGTGTGCCTGCTTGGGTAAGCGTTATAGCCGCATTTGTTGCAGGTGCCGTTGCAGGCTCGGTAACCGGTCTTTTGCATACGGCGCTCGGTATCCCCTCTATACTTGCGGGTATACTTACGCAGCTTATGCTTTTCTCCGTAAACCTCAAAATACTCGGCGGAAAATCCTTGGTTACAATGGATGCGCGCAAGTACACCTTCTTGCTTAATCAGCTGAACAATTATTCGGCTATGGCGGTAGGCGTGTTGATTATTGCGGCACTTATAGTGGTTTTGTGGCTGTTCTTTTATACCGAGCTCGGACTTACGCTTAAGTCGGTTGGCGATAACCCCGATATGAGTAAGGCGCAGGGCGTTAACGTTAATTTCAATAAGGTTCTCGGGCTTGCTATCTCAAACGGTATCATTGCACTTGCGGGCGCGCTGCTTGCGCAGTATCAGGGCTTTGCGGATATCAATATGGGCAGGGGCGCTGTGGTAATAGGTCTTGCCGCTATATTCATCGGTCTTTCCGTTTCCCTTAAGATAAAACCGAATTTCGTGGTTTCGCTTATAGGCGTTGCGTGCGGCGGCGTGGTTTACTACCTCGTTTATACCTTCGTTATATTCCTCGGTCTTGATACCGATCTTCTTAAGATGCTCTCCGCCGTTATCGTTACGGTATTCCTTGCCGTGCCTTACGTAAAAGCAAGGTATTTTACCAAAATCAAAAAGCCCGCCGCGGTAAAGTCTGCCTGCGTTAAAGAGGAGGTATCGGACAATGGAAATGCTTAAGATAACCAACCTTACAAAAACCTTTAATGCCGGAACGGTAAACGAAAAGGTGGCTCTTTCGGGCTTAAGCCTTACGCTTAACGAGGGCGATTTCGTTACCGTTATAGGCGGTAACGGTGCAGGAAAAAGCACTATGCTCAATGCAATATGCGGCGTATGGCGCCCTGATTCGGGTAAAATAGAGGTAGACGGAGTTGACGTTACCGATATGCCCGAATACAAAAGAGCAAAGTATTTTGGCAGAGTTTTTCAGGATCCCATGAAGGGTACGGCTCCCGATATGGAGATCGCGGAAAATCTTGCGATTGCAAGAAGGCGCGGTACGAAAAGAAAGCTTGTATGGGGCATTCGCCGCGGCGAGCGAGACGAGTACAAAAAGATACTTGCAGAGCTTGATCTCGGTCTTGAAAACCGTCTCTCCTCAAAGGTAGGTCTGCTTTCGGGTGGTCAGCGTCAGGCGGTAACGCTTATAATGGCAACCCGGGCTACCTTGGCCATTTGGTTTCATATTGGGAGATCCTTCTTTTCGTGGTCGGAATTATATTGATAGCAATGGAAATATTTGTGCTTCCAGGCTTCGGCGTGTGCGGAATTACAGGT
>JAZRLU010000043.1:0-6305 GCA_045647045.1 Eubacteriales bacterium | reverse complement strand
TTGACTCCCAGTTCCCTGCCGACTTCATAAGCGAGGGCGTTGACCAGACACGCGGATGGTTCTACTCTCTTATGGCTATATCCACTCTTGTATTTGACAAGGCACCCTATAAGAACGTTCTTGTGCTTGGCCACGTGCTTGATAAGGACGGTCAGAAGATGTCCAAGTCCAAGGGTAACGCGGTAGATCCCTTTGATGCGCTTGAAAAGTACGGTGCAGATGCTATCCGCTGGTACTTCTACTCCAACTCCGCGCCTTGGCTTCCTAACCGCTTCTTCGGTGATGCGGTTGTTGAGGGTCAGCGTAAGTTTATGGGTACACTTTGGAACACCTATGCGTTCTACGTGCTTTACGCAAATATAGACGGCTTTGATCCCACAAAGTACACGCTTGACAGAGAGTCGCTTACCGTTATGGATAAGTGGATACTTTCCAAGCTTAACACCGCCGTATCTCTTGTTGATAATTATATGAACGCATACAAGCTTGTTGAGTCTACAAGAGTGCTTGAGGAGCTTGTTGACGAGCTTTCCAACTGGTACGTGCGCCGCTGCCGTGAGAGATTCTGGGTAAAGGGTATGCCGAGTGACAAGGTAGCCGCTTATATGACTCTTTACACCTGCCTTGTTACCATTGCAAAGATCTCCTGCCCTCTCGTTCCGTTTATGACAGAGGAAATATACAGAAACCTTGTTTGCTCCGTTGACAAGGCTGCGCCGATATCCGTTCACCTTTGCGATTTCCCCGTTGCAGATGAAACGCTTATCGATAAGGAGCTTGAAGAGAATATGGAGGAGGTTGTTGACATCGTTGTTCTCGGCCGTGCATCCAGAAATGCCGCTGCGATCAAGAATCGCCAGCCCATAGCAAAGATGTACGTAAAGGCAGACAGAACGCCCGATGACAGCTTTATCTCCGTTATTGCAGACGAGCTTAACGTTAAATCGGTTGAGTTTACCGATAGCGTAAGAGCATTTACCACCTATAGCTTTAAGCCCCAGCTTCGCACGGTAGGACCCAAGTACGGCAAATACCTCGGCGCTATCAGGGCAAAGCTCCCCACGCTTGACGGTAACGCGGCAATGGATGAGCTTGAAGCAAACGGTATGATCAAGCTTGACCTTGGCGAGGTTGTTGCAGAGCTCACACGTGAGGATCTTCTTATAGAGATGACACGTATGGAGGGCTTTGAGTCTCTTTCCGACAAGGGCATCACCGTAGTGCTTGACAAGAACCTTACCCCCGAGCTTATCGAGGAAGGAAACGTACGTGAGATCATATCCAAGATCCAGACGATGCGTAAGGATGCAGGCTTTGAGGTGCTTGACAATATCGCAGTAGCATTCTCTGCCAACGAGGCGGTTGCCGCTATCGCAAAGAGAAACGAGAGCGAGATCTGCGCACAAACGCTTTCTTCCGAAATGCTCTTTGACACCGTGCTTGACTGTGCCAAGGAGTGGAACATCAACGGTGAAAACGTTACCATCTCGGTAAAAAAGCTTTAATTTAAGGCTTAAAACTTAACACGGGGCTTGCCCCACAGCAAAAATAAAGATCCCGGCGAAGGCTACGTGCCCGCCGGGATCGTTTTTATTAAGTTGTGCTTACTCTTCGGTTTGAGTAAGGAAATCGTTTACGATATTGTGTACTACCTCATACTCGCCCTCGGTATAAACACCGTCTGCCTCTGTGGCAAGCACCATATCAACGTACTGCTGCACGGTGATATTCCAAGTGGTTTCAACGTGCTTGTTGCCGATGTAGTCAAGGGGAATGGTAACGGCAAATATATCGTTTATATTCTCCTCGTCTATATAGGTTGTGTATGCACGGTAATACATCTGTCCGTTAACCTCATACTCCTCCCAATCGTCGATCGGGAAATCGTCGTTACCGATGCGAACTCCACCGTAATCAAGGTATCCCTCTTCTATAAAGTACGCGGGAACGTAGATGTAGAAGAAGAAATACTTATCGTAGCTTGCGCCAACAAGTATATCAAAATCTGCTACGTAAGATGCGGTATAGGTAACAACACCGTCCTCACCGATCTCTTTTCTCCAGCCGGACTTATACACGCCTGCCACCGTCTCGTAAGGAAGGGAGAAGGGCGCTACTACCTTAGAGTTCTTATCCCATAACTCTGTAGCCGTATTCTTGCCGTTAACGAACTTGCATATCTGGGAATCCTCTGCCGCTATAATAGCAACGGGAGTAGTTATCTCGCGGAGGGTCTCAGTGATCTGTGCAAGCGAGCCGGAATTATCGTAATACTTAACCTCTCTGCCGCCCGTTACAAGCTCGTAGGGAGTGGTGGTTCTTGCAATTACAAGTCCCTCGTTACCCTTTGCAAGGGTTATGGAATTGTTATCGCTTGCTGCAAATACGTTCTTTCCGTTAAGGGTAACGGAGCTTGCAACGTTTGTTCCGGAATTGAACGCATAGTTTGTTACACAGTTGGTAAGCGTTACCTTACTTCCGCTGTTGTTAAAGAGGTTTACACCGTCTCTCTGTGCAGAAATGATAAAGCAGTTTTCCATAGTGAGAGTGCAAAGACCGCCAAGTGCATTTATCGGAGCTCTTGTCTCAAACATTATAAGGTTTGCGTTCTTGATGTTGATATTAGCCTCTCCGCAACGGGGAATAACAAATCCGGAATAGTCACTGCAGATGCTGAAGTAATTACCGCCGTTTATGTTGAGGTAGCAGTTTGCATCGCAAAGCTTATCTCCCGTGCCGTCTGCCACTGACGCGGTAACTATATCGACAAGGCAGGAGGAGTATGTGGAAATGTTGGAACCCGGATAAGTGTTTTCCCCATCCGTAAACTCACCTGCATTGATGACCGCGCTGTTTCCCATAACGGTAAATATACATCCGCCGAGCGAAATGTCTGCAAGGTTTGTAACGTAAAGACAAGCACCGGGCTTAGATGAATATACATTCATCGTTACATAGTTTTTTGCTATGAAAATAGTGCGTTTTTTAAAGCTGTAAAGCATGTTTCCGCCAAGATCCACGTTTACAGTCTTAGGCTCATCCTCAACAGACACCACAGAAAGGGTTTTAGTCAGCTCTATATCCCTGTTGATCTTCAATGTGTCACCGTCGCAAAGCGCCGCTACTGCTGCGTTGAGCTCATCAGCGCCGTTACCGGCAGCTTTTTCAGTACCGTCAGCACCTATAACGGTGAAATCCGATACCTGCTCCTCACCCTCGGTGGTACCTCCCTCACCCTCGGTGAGCGCGCCGTCGCCCTCGGGAGCGGTTTCCTCCGCGCCTACGTAGAATGTGATCAGAAGCATGGATAAAAGTACGGCAATAAGTGCAAACCATCCAAGCTTGTTAACTGTTTTTCTCATCGTATTCCTCCGCTAAATTTTAAACTACTCTTGTATTATACTATACGCGCGCGGTTTTGTCAAGATAATAATGCGCGCATATGGGGTGTAGATGTAAAATTTGGGAGTATACGCGCCCTTCCCCCTCGAAAAGGGCAACCGAAAGCACCTCAGGCAAGAAACAAGGGCCGCATCTGTGCCGGTGCCGTGCCGCATCTTATGCGCCGATACGCCTCGCAGATCAAGGAAAAATCCGCAACGAGCGAGTGCGGCTTTTTTAAAGGATCGTCCTGCCGCATGGGCACAAAGCTGATCGCACGGCGGCAAAGAAGAGTGCCGATATTAGATAAATTTGCGCTCATGGCATCGTTTGACGCCGCAGCAATAAGCAAGGGCCTATCCTGCCGCAGGTGCGCCTTTGCCGCCATTGTAACCGCAGTATCGGTTATGCCGTTTGCAAGCTTGGCAAGCGTATTACCCGTACACGGGGCTATTATAAGCACCGAAAGCGGCGATGCAGGTCCAAGCGGCTCTGCCCCCTCAACCGTATGGATTATATTTCTACCCGTAATGCGCCGCACCGTGCTTACAAGCTCGCGCGCCTCAAAAAAGCGCGTATCCGTTGAGTACACGCTCTCGCTCATTATAGGCTGTACCTCCTCGCCGCCGCGCACAAGCTGCTCCATAACGCGAAGCGACTCGGCAAGCGTGCAAAACGATCCGCACATAGCATATCCTATCATAAAATTCTCCAAACAAAATTATTGAATTGCACCCGTACCGCCATTCGCCGCGCGTATGCCAAGCGCTTCGGCTATAGCATCCGCAAGCATATATCCCGCACTTGCGGGAAATCTTTTTGCAGGCAAAGATGGTAGGCGCTCATACGTTATACCGGGCGGAATGTTTTCTCCGCTTGCAAGCTCTATAATACGCGTATTTTTCAGCACGCCTGCCGCCGTGTGCGGTATAAGGCGCGCAGGTGCGGTATTTATAAGAACGTCAAGGCCCACCAAGGCATCCTGTGCGCCCTCACCCGACATCGAGAGTGAATCCACGCCCGAAACGCCAAGCATACAAAGATCGCGCGAAAGCTCCGAGCGCGAGGTGAAAACGCGGATACGCGCCCCAAGAAAGGCAAGCAGGGAGGCAAGCCTTTGCCCTATTCTGCCATAGCCGATAATTCCTATTTTGAGGTGGCAGGGCGCTTTGCCGTCCGTGGCTAAAATATCGGAGAGCACCGCCTCTGCCGTAAGGCGCGAGTTTGCCGCGAGGTATTCCTCGTTACGGGAAAGCTCGATCACGCACACGCCCGCATCTGCCCACGCGCTACGCTGCGCCCTTTCTATTCCGTAGCACACTATCACGCTACACCCGTACGGCGGTGCGCCGAGTGCCGAGAGCAAAACGTCTGTATCGCGCACGTGCACGCCGTCTGCAGTTGACGGGATAGGTAAAAGGAGAATGCTTTCATAAACGTCCGCGCCAAGCATAAGCAGCCGCTCACGGCAGAATGAAAGGCGGCGATCGTTTCCTAAAAACAGAACCCTCATATAAGTCATCTCCTTTGTTGTCACGGGGATATTTTCCCCTGCTTTTATCATATGCGGCGACATAAAAAAGCGAGCCTGCCGCATTTTGGCGGCAAGCCCAAAATTGTAATGTTTAGTTTGCATTTTGTGCGCTTTATTGTAAAAAATCGTAACACCGGTGGCACTTGTGCAACTTTTTGGCATTTTTTACTCGCAAGAGGACTCTTCTTCACCCTCGGTATACGTGCCAAAATCGGGGCTACCCGTGCTATCTTTCTTAAACGAGCACATCATGCCCTTGACCTTGCCGCAAACGGCATTTTTAACCCCCACAACGGCACTGTAGGCACCAAATACCGCAAGCGCACCAACACCTGCCGCAAGCCAGGGCGACGACTTTTTTCTATCATTTTTCATCAGCATATCCTATCTCCTTCTCCCCCCGCGGCGGCGCAAAACGTGCCGCACTTTTCTTTCTGCGAGGGCTGTTTTCATTATTTTTGCCGCGCCGCGCCATAAATATTTATATTGACAAAAAAATAAATGTGTTGTATAATATTGTCAGAAAATACGACACCATCGGAGCTAAAAATGATAATCTGTAAAAAATGCAAATCTGACGTTAGCTATGACGGCTCCGCCTGCCCCATATGCAGAAACGAGCTTGTGATAGACGAAAACGATATAAGAAGAGCACGCGCAGACCTTACCTCGGCGCTTGCAGAAAAGAATACCGAGCGCATAACCGAGCTTTACCACCTGCTTGCAGACGGTGACGATGCGGTTGGATGCCGCGAGTATGCAAAAATATTAGAGCGCACAGATCCCATACACAGTATCGACACCGCAATGGAATATTACCGCCGCGCGAGTGATAAATTTGATCCCTATGCCACATATAAATACTCCTGCCTTGTAGGCAGAGTAAATCTTAGGGCATCCTCGTTTTATCTGCGCTATGCCGCTATAATCGGTGCGGAGGACTCGTACAGTGCGGTATCCGATCATTATGCATCCCTCGGCAACGAGCAGCTTGCGGCATATTACTGCTTCCTTGCGGCAGGAACGGGTGATGCGGTTGCTATGATCAATATGGCAAAGCGCTACAGTGAGGGCATAGGAGTGCCCGAAAGTCAGGAATGCGCTAAATGGTATCTTGATAAGATGACCATACCACCGATCAGCGCGCTTAAGCTTGCGGTAAAGCTTCGCGGAATCAAGGCGCTTATGCCCGAAAAGCCCGCCTTTCCCGAATACGAAAAGACACTCTTTGAGCTTGCGCGTGAGGCTACGTCGCTTGATGCCACGTATGCATACTTTAAGCTCAATTCCCTGCTTGCAGACATTGGCAATATAAACGCCATCGCAACCCTCGGCGTGCTTTATGCAGAGGGTGAGGGCACGGCAAGAAGCCTTGACCGTGCAAAGCACT
>JAZRLU010000042.1:0-4401 GCA_045647045.1 Eubacteriales bacterium | reverse complement strand
CACGCAGGCTTTGATGCCAAGGAGGGCAGCCTTAAGGCGCTTCTTAACGTGCGCGGCTCGCTTATGATGAAGGAGTATGCGGCAGAACTTGGCGTTAAGTATAAGAATAACGGCTCGCTTGTAGTTGGCTTTAATGACGAGGACCGTGCTACCCTTGAGGATCTTTGCGAAAGAGGTAAAAAGAACGGCGTTCCCGGCGTTGAGGTTATAGACAGAGCGCGCATTCTTGAGCTTGAGCCCAATATAGGTGACGGTGTTAGCTGTGCTCTTTATGCCCCCACGGGTGCTATCATCTGCCCCTACGAGCTTTGTATGGCGGAGATAGGAAACGCTATGGATAACGGTGCTGCCCTTAAGCTTGATTTTGAGGTAAAGAGCATAGAGAAAAAGGACGGCGCATACCGTGTTGCCTCGGATAACGACGAGGTTTATGCAAAATACGTTGTAAACTGTGCAGGCGTGTACTCCGATGAGGTTGCACGTATGGCAGGAGACGATAGCTTTGACGTTATTCCGAGAAGGGGAGAGTATATGCTCCTTGATAAGGAATGCGGCTCGCTTGTATCTCACACGATCTTCCGCTGCCCCTCAAAGATGGGTAAAGGAATACTTGTTTCCCCCACCGTGGACGGTAACCTTCTTCTTGGTCCTACCGCGGAGAATATAGAGGACAAGGAGGATAAATCCACCACCGCCGAGGGCCTTGCAAAGGTAAAGATGCAGGCAGGCGAGCAGGTGCGCGGAATAGCCTTCGGCAAAACCATAACGTCCTTTACGGGCCTTCGCTCCGTTGGCTCAACGGGTGACTTTATTATAAACGAGAGGGACGGCTTCGTTAACTGTGCAGGCATTGAGTCTCCCGGACTTTCCTCCGCACCCGCGATAGGTCAGTACGTAAGAGAGATGCTTGAGGGATGCGGTCTTGAGCTTTCCTTGCGCGATGATTTTGTTCCCACTCGCCGCCCGATGCACTACTTTAAGGAGGCAAGCGAGGAAGAAAAGAATGCTATCATAGCAGAAAATCCTGCGTTCGCCCACATAATATGCAGATGCGAGCTTGTCAGCGAGGGCGAGATCGTAGAGGCTATAAATACAAATCCCCGCCCCCGTGACGTGGACGCCGTAAAGAGAAGAACCAGATCGGGTATGGGTAGATGTCAGGGCGGCTTCTGCTCCCCTTACGTTGTAGACATTCTTGCGCGCGAGCTTGGTATTGATTATCTTGAAGTTACTAAGTTCGGCGGAGCATCCTATATCAACGTATCAAGAACAAAGGAGGACATATAATGAATACCAAACCTATTGAAACGGTAAGCTGCGATCTCGTTATCGTAGGCGGCGGTCCTGCAGGTATGGCGGCGGCGGGAGCCGCATATGAGGACGGCGTGCGCGATATCCTCATTCTCGAGCGTGATGACAGTCTTGGCGGCATTCTCCGCCAGTGCATTCACAACGGCTTCGGCCTGCACCGCTTTGGCGAGGAGCTTACCGGCCCCGAATACGCATACAGATATGAAAAGCAGGTAGAGGAATACGGTATTCCTTATATGACCGATACTATGGTAACCGCTATATCAAATGATAGAGTGGTAACCGCACAGAATACGGAACGCGGCATTTTTAAGATCAAGGCAGGGGCGGTTATCCTTGCTATGGGCTGCCGCGAAAGACCCAAAGGCGCGCTTAATATCGCCGGTCACAGACCTGCCGGCATATACACCGCAGGCACGGCGCAGAAGTTTGTTAATATGAAGGGCTATATGCCCGGTCGCGAGGTAGTTATACTCGGCTCGGGTGATATAGGACTTATTATGGCAAGAAGAATGACGCTTGAGGGTGCGAAGGTAAAGGCTGTTTGCGAGCTTATGCCTTACTCGGGCGGTCTTGCAAGAAATATAGAGCAGTGCCTTAACGATTACGGCATTCCCCTTATGCTTTCTCACACTGTTGTTGATATTCACGGTAAGGATAGGCTGGAGGGCGTTACCATAGCAAAGGTAGATGAAAGGAGATGCCCCATAGAGTCAACACGTACCTACATCCCCTGCGATACGCTCCTTCTTTCCTGCGGTCTTATTCCCGAAAACGAGCTTACAAAGGATGCGGGCATAGAGCTTTCCCCCATTACGAGCGGCGCGGTTGTAAACGGTGACAGGGAAACCGATATCCCCGGCGTATTTGCCTGCGGAAACGTTCTTCACGTGCACGATCTTGTTGACTACGTTTCGGAGGAAGCGAGCATTGCAGGTCACGCAGCCGTAAGATTTATCCGCGGCGAGGCGGAAAAGAGCATAAACGTTGGCATTGTTACCGACGGCAAGATAAGGTACACCGTACCGCAAAGGCTTACCGTAGCCTCTGCTACGAGGGTGTATTTCAGAGTTGCAGACGTATACCGCGATATGAAGGTTACGGTAACGGTAGGTGATAAGGTGCTTTGCGAAAAGAAAAAGCAAAAGCTTGCCCCCGGTGAAATGGAAACCGTGGAGCTTACAAGCGCTATGATAGAGGAGGCTGCCGCGATCGGCGGACCTCTTACCTTCAAGCTTACTTAAGAGGTGGACGGTATGAAAACAAGAGAACTTACCTGTATAGTATGCCCCAGGGGCTGCGCGCTTTCCGTGCAGCTTTCGGATGATGGGCAGGTGCTCGGCGTTACGGGCAATATATGTAAAAGAGGTGCAACCTACGCTTATGACGAGTGCATCAACCCTATGAGAGTTGTAACAAGCACCGTGCGCCTCGCAGACGGCAGCGTTGTAAGCTGCAAAACGGCATCCTCTATCCCAAAGTCGCTTGTATTTGATGCGATGAAGGTGATAAATGCAACCACCGTTACGGGTAGCGTTAAGATCGGAGACGTTCTTATCAGTGATATCCTCGGCACGGGTGTTGACGTTGTAGCAACGTCAAATAAGTAAAACGAGAGGGGGCGTGCAGCTTTTTCGCCCCCAAAAACAAAAAAAGGAGACGACCTATGGCAAAGGTATATTTTACAAAGGAAATAACCAAGGAGGCGGTGCTTCGCCTTTACAGTCTTTTGCTTGAAGAAAAGGGCTCACCCCTTACCGCCCCCGTTGCGATCAAGGTGCATTCGGGTGAGGTTGGTAACCAAAACTTCTTGCGCCCCGATTTCTTCGCACCCGTTATAAACGAGGTTGGCGGCACGGTTGTTGAGTGCAACACCGCGTATGACGGGGGCAGAGATACCACCGAAAAGCATATAAAAACACTCCGCCGCCACGGCTGGAGCGAGTATTTCAAAACAGAGCTTCTTGATGCAGAGGGGCCCGACCTTGTGCTTGATATCAAGGGCGGCAAAATGATAGATAAAAACTACGTTGGTAAGCGCCTTACAGCATATAAGAGCTGCCTTGTGCTCTCGCACTTCAAGGGCCATCCCATGGGCGGCTTTGGCGGCGCGCTTAAGCAGCTTTCTATCGGCTTTGCATCCTCGTTCGGCAAGAAATATATACACGGGGTGGGAGACGTTAATAATTTCTGGGGATCCGACCACGATTCCTTCCTTGCATCTATGGCAGATGCGGCAAGCAGCGTTGCAGAGTATTTCGGTAGCGAGGCTATGTATATCAACGCAATGAAGAATATGTCGGTTGACTGTGATTGCTGCGCAAAGGCAGAGGATCCCTGCATTGCGGATATAGGTATTCTTGCAAGCCTTGATCCGGTTGCTATAGACCGCGCGTGCCTTGATCTTGTTTATGCGTCAAACGATCCCGGCAAGGCACACCTCATTAAGAGAATAGAGTCAAGAAACGGCGCTTACACCGTAGAGTGCGCAGAAGCACTCGGTATCGGAAGCACCAAGTACGAGCTTGTTGAGGTATAAGACCAAATGAAAGGCGCAAATTCCTTACACGTAAAACGTATATGCATTATGGCGGTATGCCTTGCTCTCGGTATGGTATTGCCCTTCGTAACGGGCGCGATACCCGAGGTCGGCAATCTCATAAGCCCTATGCACATACCCGTGTTCATCTGCGCGGCATTGCTTGGCCCTATTTCGGGCGGTATTGTCGGCGCGGTTATGCCGCTTTTGCGCGGCGTTATCTTCGGCTCACCCGCCTTCTTCCCCCGCGGAGTGAATATGGCGGTGGAGCTTTGCGCATACGGCATAATCTTCGGCTTGCTCATTAAGTATTTTCCGAAAAAGCTGCCCTTCTATTACGCCGCACTCGTTATCGCAATGATCGGCGGCAGGCTTATGGGCGGCGCGGCAAAGCTTGTGCTGCTTGCCTCGGGCGTTATCGGCTCTTATAGCTTTGAGCTTTTCATTACGGGCTATTTTGTTGAAAGCTGGCTTGGTATTATCATTCAGCTTGTGCTTATTCCGCCCCTGCTTTTAACCTTGCGCAGGCTTGACTTTTTAAAGGGACTTAA
>JAZRLU010000041.1:0-5198 GCA_045647045.1 Eubacteriales bacterium | reverse complement strand
GGGTGGGAATGCCGCGGCGTCTGCCACCGCCGGTCTGTACGTAGTAAACGTGGCCGAGAACGCCGGACTGAACTACGTCCTTAACCATCTTCATATTCTCATCAAGACGGGGCTGGAAGCCTATGGAGAGCACCTTGCCGGACTCTCTTTCCGCTCTCATTACCTCAAGTGCCTCGTCAAGCGTTACGGTAAAGGGCTTTTCAAGCAATACGTGAACGCCTGCCTTAAGCGCCTGGATAGCGCAGGGTGCGTGCTGACGGTTATAGGTGCATATAGAAACAGCATCAAGACCAAGGCTCTTATCGTTTACCATTTCCTCGCCTGAGGAGTAGCAACGTGCGCCCTCGATGCCGAATTTCTTAAAGAATTTTTCTGCCTTGCCGGGAATAATGTCCGCGCCGCCAACGATCTCAACGTCGGGCTGCTTAAGGTAAGACTTGATATGCGCCTCTGCGATCCAGCCTGTTCCTATAATTCCTACGCGAACCTTTCTTGCGGTATCAATAACCGCTACCTCTTGATTTTCCTTGAATGCATCAAGTACGTTTGCCATAAAGTTATCCTCCAAGATGTTTTTAAATTGTATTGATTTTATTATACACTACTATATAGACTTATTCTACCCACATTTTGCTATAATGTTGTACTATATTGACTTTTATATGAAAAAAGCGCTCAGGCAAGCGCTGCCGATAGGCAGAAGGCGCAAAAAAGGCACAGGGCGTATATTTGCCTTGTGCCTCAAGGGTTATTAAGAGGTGTAAATGATGGGTGATGCGGTATAGCCGCTTATTCCTTGATCCCCACAAGGGGCAGGATCGCTACGGTTACGTAGGGGGTGGGGTTGCAGTTATATTTATCGGATATTTTTCCGCCGCCGGTTATATTGCCGAACATATCGCCCCAGCCGCCGCGGTAGTTAAGATATTCCTCAAAATCGTTGTAGTGGTTATAGGTGTAGAAAACGAATCTCTCGGCTTCTGTATTTGCCACTACGTTATCCCTTTTATCAAATCTTGCATATACGATACGTGCCGCACCTCTTGTGATCCTTGATCCGTTGTTGTATATCTCGGGTCTGTAATCTTCTGGGTCGCAATCCGTGCCCGTTGTGCCGATATCTATCTCATAGTAGGAAAGATCACCGCCGCAGCCGGAGATGCGCGGAAACGCAGGCTCGTAGGGGTACTTTGTGGTGCTACCGGAGAATGCGGAATTGTTAAGGCGCAGGTATTTGCCCCAAGGATCGGTTGAGGGCGTACCCTTTTTGGCGGTGGTGTAGTTTGCGGGGATATTGCCAAAGGCATACACGTATGCCGCAACGTCCTCCAGCGTTACGTATGCCGCACCGCGGAATACCATATCAACAACGTTGCCGTTTCCGTCCGTTACATAGTATGTGTTTTTATCAGCCGAGTATAAATGCGAACTATTCTTTACATTTTTGCCATCGCTTTTAGGCATATAGTCTGCACGGGTGGGTGCTTGATCTTGATCGGATATATCGCCCGACATAAGATAAAGCTCTGTGCGGTAGGTAGCATCAAGGTAGCAGCAAGCCTCGGTATAGCTTCTATAGAAATCCTCTTTGGCTATACCCGTGTAGGGGTTTGAGGTCCAATCGTGGCTATGTGCATCAGGCAGGGTGGGTGTGTTATCATCCGCGCCGCTATCCCCTTCCGTGCCGCCGTGGGTGCCGCTTTCGTTACCGCCCGTGCCGTTGTTTTCGTTACCGTTTGTACCGTTATTTCCGTTACCGTCCGTGCCGTTATCGGTATTTCCACCTCCGAGCACGCCGTTTGGCAGCTCAAAATTGCAGGATGCAAGCACGCCGACCAAAACGGCAATAACAAGCATCAGGCAAGAGAGCTTTAATATTTTTTCTCTCATATTTTCTACTCCTCCCACTCATCGGAGATAGCCTTACTGTAAAGCTCCTCCGTCATATACGCGGTCTCTTTTAAGTACCAATAGGTGTTTGCTGAAATAGTGTCCTTCCAGCCTATAAGATAGGCGGTAAGATCGTCTACCTTCATATTACCTATACCCATTACGCTATCACCGAAATAACGCTCGGCAAGGCGCTTTATCTCCCTTGGGAAATAAAAATCGTGCGCACCGAACTGATGCAAAAGCTCGTGCACTATGGTGCTTTTGTGATACCTGCCGCCCGATTTAAATACCGTGGAGCACTCCTCTACGTTATAGCGCGACTGTGCCCATTGCGATCTTGCAAAGCTGCGCGAATTCTCATCGTAGGCAAGGATAAACGGCATCTCGTCATATCCCATTTTGTTTTCAAGATAGGTTTGCGTGGAGTCCATCGATTCCGAATTAAGAAAGCCTTTTATAAGCTTGTAATCATCCTTTGGGTCTGCATCCGCGGGTACGTCTATATCATAATGGAAATGATCTATTTCAAGCGTTTTGCCGTACCTTTTCGCCTCATCCTTTAACCACCCTATGGCGGCGTTAAGCTCGGTATAATACTGATTCTTCACTCTGTCACTAAAGTCGCCCTTCCTGCGCTTCATAAAGCAGGTAATGATGCCTATTTTGCCGCAAAGCTTGCGCGATGCACCTACCGAACGCGACTTTAAAAAGAAGTTATCCTGTATTGCGGGATAATCCTCTACTCTGTACATATAACGCCTCCTTTCAAAAAATAAAATCTTTCCTTTTTACATTTTATCATCTTTTAAGTCAAATTGCAATATTTTGTATTATCTTTTATAACTTTTTACTTGATTTTTTCGCACCGCCGTGATACAATAGCAAAAAAGCATTTAGGGGGGCGCTATGATCTACGTTTCATCCGATCTTCACGGATATCCGCTTGATAAATTTCTTGCTTTGCTGAAAAAAGCAGAATTTTCCGACAAAGACTATCTTTTCATACTCGGCGACGTAATAGACCGCGGTGAGCACGGCGTTGAAATTTTGCGCTGGCTGCTTTTGCAGCCGAACGTAGAGCTTATCCTTGGCAATCACGAGGATATGCTGCTTGGCTGTGACTTCCTTTTTGACGAGATAACAGACGAGAGCCTTGCAGACTTAAGCGCGGTAAAGCTCAACCGCCTTTCGCATTGGAAGCGCAACGGCGCAAATCCGACCATAGAAGCCCTGCGCGCACTCGACGTCGAGGACAGGGGGGCTATCCTTGAATATCTTTCGCAATGCCCCGTATACGATGAGGTAACGATAGGCACGCGCCGCTTTGTGCTTGTGCACGGCGGTCTTGGAGATTATAGCAAGGAAAAGCGCATTGAGGATTACACGCCCTATGAGCTTATGTGGACGCGCCCGATGCTCAGCGATAACTACTCCTTTGATTTTATCACGGTATTCGGTCACACGCCAACGCACTTCTACTCCCCGCACTTCCGCGGCAGAATGATCAAAACCGCAACCTGGATAGATATAGACACCGGCGCCGCAGGCGGACTGCACCCGATGCTGCTTCGCCTTGACGATCTTAAGGAATTTTATGCCGATCAGGAAATATAAATGATAAGCCGAGGCTCCCTTCCTTTTGGAGTGCCTCGGCTTTTGTTATTCTTTTGGTGTACCGTTACGGTACAAAATCTTTGTTTTCTACAAGTTTTTTAGCCAATATAGGTAATTTTGCCGTTTGTCGGCGAATATTCAAGCCTGCACGCTCCGAGGGCTGAAAGCCTACCCGTTGCATAGGAATATTCCGCTCTGTCATTGCCTATTGCCATAAGATTTCCGTCCGCAAAATATTCTATTGCAGTATTTCCCACGGAAAAGAGGCGCCCCGTCATAGGATTCGTGCGCACCTCGGTGTCCCCTACCGAAACTATCGCGCCCGTGCGCGGCATACGGCGTATTTCGCACTCACCAAAGCGCAAAAGCAGCCCGTTTAACCGCTCTATTGCATCAAGATAGGGATTTTCACCCTCATCGCGCCCGCCAAGCGGATCGGGGCGCTTTACAAAGGTATAATATTCAAGCTTAAGGCTGCCGATGGCGCAAATCTTGCCCGTAAGAGGTGAGCGCACAATGCGCGTGCCGCCGATCTCGCAAAGCTCGCCGCTCTCGGCATAGATCAAGCGGCTCTCTCCTATCTCTGCAGCTCTGCCGTCAGCCAAAGAGGTGCGCACCGCGATATCACCGATGCGGTTTACGGTGCCGTTATGGGCATAGCGTATCTCGCCGCCGCTCTCTACGTATATATTCGCATCAGCATCAAGATAGATGCCGCGCGCGATCTCGGTTATAAGCAAAATTCCGCAAATGCCGCACTCGCCGCCTGTGATAGCACCGTCGGAGAGCATCAGCGCGATATTGTCGCAAACACGCACGGCAATGCCGCCTATATTTGATCTTTCGGTTAATTTTATAAGCATACGTTCTCTTTCTTTATATTTTTACTTGCCGTCATCTATCAGCAGGGCTCTGCAGGGGGCGCCGTCTGCGCCGGATAAATTTAAGGGTGCGGCGCTTAAGAGATACGCGCCCTCGGGCACGCTTGCCGTGCGAATGCCTTCAAGCAATACCGCGCCGCGGGATAAAAGCGCGATATGCACCGCCATAGGCGCGCTCTGTGGTCCTACGGACTGCGACTCGTTACCGAGAAGCAATATTCCCGATGCGGCAAACACCTCTGCCGCCGCAAGCGTTACCTCGGCTTCCCCCTTGATCAAAATTCTTTTTGCCGATTCGGGGTCGCACTCCCCCGCCCTTTTGAGTATCGCCTCGGCATCGGCGGCGGTAAGCGCGCCGCTGTGCTCTGCCACGTAAGCTCTGCCAACAAATGCCTCGAGGCTTATTTCGTCAATAGCGCTTCCGTCCTTTATAAAATGGCGCGGAGCATCCACGTGCGTGCCGTTATGCGCGCACATACTAAACGCCGTTAGGTTGTAGGTATCGCCGTTTTCCATTGACTGAAGTGTGCGCCTTTCGGGCTTCGGATCGCCCGGGTACACCAGAGAGGTGAAAACCTCTTGGGATATATCGTATATCTTCATCGCTGATCTCCGTGATGGATTTTTACAGTATTATTTTATCATAATACACACCAAAAGTCAACATATTGGCAAGCGGTTGATAGCGTGATGTCCTTAACGGACAAATCACGCTAACTAAGTTTGCCCTATGGGCAAGTGAAGTTTTCTTGCGAAAGTGAAGTTGCCTGCGGCAGCGAAGTTTGCGCCACTCGTGGCGCAAGTGAGAAG
>JAZRLU010000040.1:0-3948 GCA_045647045.1 Eubacteriales bacterium | reverse complement strand
GCCTCCATAATAAGCGAGCCCATGCGGCGCAGCTCCTCTTTAAGGAGCCCCACGGCATTATCAAGCTGATTTGATCGCAAAGAATTGGAGCAAACAAGCTCGGCAAGCTTATCACTGTGATGTGCATCGGTCTTGCGGTTGGGCTTCATCTCATAAAGCTCTACCCTCACGCCAAGCCTTGCAGCCTGCCAAGCAGCCTCTGTGCCCGCAAGTCCGCCGCCAACTATTTTAATCGTAGGTTCAATCATTAATTTTCATCCATACTTTCCTCGCGCTTGTATTCACAGTTGCGCGATTTGCATATTACAGCCCTTCTCGTTCTTCTGTAATAAAGCATATCCCCACATTCGGGGCACTTTTCAAGAAGTGGCTTATCCCAGCTGGAGAATGAGCATTCGGGAGAAGCGGAGCAATAATAATAAAATGAATTTTCTTTGGTTTGTCTCGCTATAATGTTTCCGCCGCAGATGGGACAAGGCACGCCCGTGTCTGTAAGCTTCTGCTTTGTAAACTTACATTCCGGATAATTACGGCAAGCGTAGAACATACCGTATCTGCCGTTTCTTACTACCATATCCGCGCCGCATACCTCACACTCAAATCCCGCAAGCTCAAGTGCTACGGGCTTGGGAGATACGGGATTACCGTCACGGTCTACCGCTACGGTGCTCTTGCAGGTAGGATAATCGGGGCAAGCAAGGAATCTGCCGAATCTTCCGGTCTTATATATCATATTTTTTCCGCATTTAGGGCATTTGTGCTCACTTTCCTCTGCACTTGCCTTAACTGCATTTTTTTCGGGAGCAGCATTTATCGCCTCCGAAAGCTCAACGTTGAATCTATCCCAGAAGCTGCCGATAATATCGTTCATCGAAACCTCACCGTTTTCGATAGAGTCAAGCTTACTCTCAAGGTCTGCGGTAAACTCGTAGTCAGCGATCTCGGGGAATCTTTCCTTGATAAAGTCTGTTGTTACCTCACCGAGCTGCGTGCCTACAAGCACCTTACCGTCACGCCTTACGTAATCGCGCGAGATGATTATAGAGATTATGGGAGCGTAGGTAGAGGGTCTGCCGATACCGTTTTCCTCAAGGAATTTGATAAGCGAGGCCTCCGTATATCTTGCAGGGGGCTCCGTGAAATGCTGAGCCTTTGTTACGTTCTTTGCACCGAGAGCTGTTCCCTCCTTTACGGAAGGCAGCCTTGCCATATCGACCTCGGCATCCTGCTCCTCATCGTCTGCATAATCGTATATAGCCATGTACCCTTGGGATTTTACCGTTTTACCGCCTGCGCGGAAAATGCAGCCCTCGCACTCTATATCAAGAGAAAGCGTATCAATGATGGCGGGAACCATCTGGCTTGCAACGAAGCGCTCCCAGATAAGCTTATAAAGCTTATACTGATCGGGGGTAAGCATTTTTCTTACCATTTTAGGCTCCATTGTAACAGTTGAAGGTCTGATAGCCTCGTGCGCGTCCTGCGCGTTGTTTTTAGATCTGTAATGCCTTGCGGATGCAGGAAGTGCCGCATCACCGAGATTTTCACTTATAAACGCCCTTACAGATTCAAGCGCAGAATCGGCAATTCTCGTAGAGTCCGTACGCATATAGGTTATAAGGCCCTGCACGCCGCCAAGCTCGTGACCGAGGTTCAATCCGTCGTAAAGCTCTTGGGCAACCTTCATTGTTTTCTGCGACTGGAAGCCAAGCTTTTTTGCCGCCTCCTGCTGAAGCGTGGAGGTGGTAAAGGGAGGCTCGGGTAATCTTTCACGCTCGGCATGCTTAACGGAAATTACCTTGAAGGGCTTGCCCGAAACAGCGGACGTAACCTTGTTTGCATCATCCTCGCATTCAAGCCTTACCTTGCCGCTTGCATCACCGAAATAGTGTGCAGATATCTCATCACCGTCAAGATCAAAGATAGCATCAACAGTCCAATACTCCTTGGGAACAAAGGCTGCTATCTCCTTTTCGCGCTCTGCTATTATTCTTGTTGCAACCGACTGTACTCTTCCGCCGGAAAGACCGCTGCCGATATGCTTCCAAAGCACCTGGCTGAGATTAAATCCAACGAGTCTGTCAAGTATTCTTCTTGCCTGCTGAGAGTTTACGGTGTCCATATCTATCGGGCGAGGAGCCTTGATAGCCGTTTTTACAACGCTTTTTGTTATTTCATTAAACGTAACGCGGCATGCCTTTGTTGCGGGAATGCCAAGCTCGGTTGCTATATGCCATGCAATAGCCTCACCCTCGCGATCAGGGTCCGTTGCGATAAACACCTTGCTTGCCGCCTTTGCCTCGCGCTTCAGCTCCTTAATAACGTCGCCCTTGCCTCTTATGTTGATATAATGCGGGCAAAAGCCGTTTTCTATATCAATACCGAGAGAGCTTTTGGGCAGATCTCTTATATGTCCCTTTGATGCTATAACTCTGTAGTTTGAGCCGAGATATCCTTTTACTGTGTTAGCCTTGGCAGGCGATTCGAGTATTACTAAATTTGCCATATACTAAGCGGTGCTTCCGCTTCCTTCCTTACAAAATTCGCTTTACGCGCTCTCCGGGCAGCATAGTTACAAACTTGCCCATTTCAAGCTTAAGCAATGCCTTCATTACCTTGTTTAGTTTATCCGTTTCATCAACAAGTGCTTCAACGGAAATATCCCCCTCCGAGGGGATCTTTTGATATATGCAGAGAGTTTCGGCATCAAGCTCGGGAACTCTTGCCTCTATATTCGCCGCGGCGATATGCACCTGTTCTGCCTCTGTATTCACAGGCGCTTTACGTGTGCGTTTCTTACGCGCGGGCGTAAATATATCATCCGAAGGGCAAACGCAGCTGATTTCATAGCGCGAAAGCGCCTCATCCATAGCCGTTTGCGGCTTCGGCTTGATCTTGCCGACAAAGACCTTGCCAAGATACACGTTTTCCAAGTCCTTAACAACGTCAACTGCCGATATTATAAGCCTTGCACCGTTTTGGATCAAAACGTTAGCCACCTCGCTGGTGACGTTATCCACGTTGCCGGGTAAGGCATATATTTCTTTTCCGTATTTTCTTGCAAGCCTTGCCGTAATAACGGCGCCGCTTGACATTTTCCCTTCAACGACCACAGTAGCGCACGAAAGCGCCGCTATCAATCTGTTTCTTTTCGGGAAATTAAAACGCTCCGGCGGTGTGCCGGGTGCATATTCTGTCATAATACATCCGTTTTTCACTATTTCTCGCGCAAGCGTGAGGTGATCGGACGGATAGCATCTATCGATACCGCAGCCTAAAAACGCAACGTTTTTACCACCTGCGGCAAGTGCGCCGGCGTGTGCTACACCGTCAATACCGATAGCCATACCGGAAACGGTTACAGCGCCCGCCGATGCAAGATCGTAGCCTATAACGTAGGCATTGCGCCTGCCGTAATCGGTAAGGCGCCTTGTGCCGACAACGGATACAAAGCATTCAGATGAAAAATCGGGCAGCGTTCCTCTGTAGTACAAAAGCGCAGGCGGGTCCGGTATATCCAAAAAGGCTTTCGGATATCCATCGTCTGCGTATGCAAGTATTCCGATCCTCTTATCACGGCACATCTTATATATCTCTTCTGCCCTTGTAAGATCCTTATCGGAAAGCGCAGTAAGGTCTCGACATTGCTTACCTACGGTTTGTGCAATATCGTCCTCTGTTGCAAGATATATATTTTCTGCCGAGCCAAAGCGATCAAACAGTTTAGGAACCAACGCCCCTCCCGGCGTAAGTGCAAGGGAGAGCCATATCTGATACACCGTTGCGTTCATACAGCACCAACTTATTTCTTATTCTGCTCCCACATGAAAATAGCAGCGGCAACCGATGCATTAAGTGAGTTGATTTTGCCCTTCATAGGAAGTGAAATAATTTGGTCGCATTTTTTGGCGGTAAGTGTGCCAATGCCTTTGCCTTCATTACCTATAA
>JAZRLU010000039.1:0-1838 GCA_045647045.1 Eubacteriales bacterium | reverse complement strand
AGAACCGTTGGTTCCGGCGTTGTTGGCGATATCCTTGCATAATTAGTAATAATTTGTAAGCTATAGCTACTTCGTAGCACTTAGGGCTGTCTCAGATTTTTAATTTGGGGCAGCCCTTTTAAAAAAATAATATGCGGTGCTGCGGCACGCATACCGATACGCATATTTGGCGGGGGCGCCCCTCCTTGCCGATGTGTCCCGTTACCCACGGTAACATATTTCTTTAATTCACGCATATAAATTATATGTGCTTTATAACAAAAAATTGTCTTTGAGGCATGGTGTGATTCCATACCGGCAGTACAGTCTGCAAAGAGCGGAGCTTATACGGTAAGCCCACTCCCGAAAAGGTGAAATTCCTTTACCGACGGTTAAAGTCCGGATGAGAAAAGAGAATTTATATAATACGTACCGTAAATTACGGTATCATTGTATATTCTCACCTCACAGATATGCTCTGTGAGATTTTTTATTTTAAAAAGGAGATATACGTATGAATAACAATACGGAAAACAAGAGCGCAGAGCAGCTTGCATCTGCAGATACCTGCACGGCGCCTAAAAATATTGAAACAAACGGTGCAGCTTCCACCGCAGGCGCGGCGGCAAGAAATGCATCATCAGCACGCACACAAGAGGCAACAAAGCGTGAAAAAAACAAAAAAACGGTGCGCTTTATCACCGGCATCGGCGTTTTTTCCGCCCTTGCATACCTTACAACCTGCTTGTGTAAGCTTATTCCAAACGTCGCGGGCTTCCTTTCCATTGATGCCAAGGATGCCGTAATAGCAATAGCATCCTTTATCTACGGGCCTGTTGCAGCACCGATAATTGCCCTTATAACCTCTTTTATAGAGTTTGTATCTATCTCCGAAACCGGCATTTGGGGAATGGTAATGAACTTCGTATCATCAACCGCATTCTCGCTTACCGCGGCGCTTATTTACAGATTCAGAAAAAGCTTTAACACCTCTGTTATAGGCTTCGGTGTGGCAACCGTGGTAACAACAGCGGTAATGGTTGCATTAAATCCGATCATCGTACCTCTTTACTCGGGCGCAAGCCGTGAGATGGTTGTTTCTATGATCCCCGGCATACTCTTGCCGTTCAACTTTGCAAAAACGCTTATGAACAGCGCGATCGCAATTCTTCTTTATAAGCCCGTTATAAATGCGCTCCGCGCCGCAAAGCTTGTAAAGAAAAGCGAGCATAAAACCGTCTTTAATAAGATATCCGTGCTCACGATCTCTATAGGCTTAGCTGCCTTGATAACGGCGCTTGTAATACTGCTTATAATATGGTAAGTATGCGAAAACTACCATTTTTCGCGGCATTGTACCGTCACGGTCTTTGTTTTATTACAGAATTTTGATAAAAAATAAAAGCAACGCAGCCCTCCCTTACAGGATCAGCTGCGTTGCTTTTTTGCACTCCGCGTTCCTCACTCTGCATTCTGCATTCTGCATTCCGCATTCCGCATTCTGCATTCTATATTCCGCATTCCGCATTCCGCATTCTGCATTCTGCATTGTACGTTCCGCATTCCGCATTCTGCATTCTGCATTCTGCATTTTGCATTCTATATTCCGCATTCTGCATTCTGCATTATGCATTCTGCATTGTACGTTCTGCATTTCTCTGTCAGTGCATTGCGGTAAGTTTTATAATAAGATCAAGATCATCGGGCTGCACCTTCGCCTCGTGCGCCGCCTTGTTGCGAACGGTTTGACCGCATCTGTCGCATCTGTGCATGATGATAAAGCCGCGACGGTTATCCGGCTCGCTTCGGACGGGGCGCAGAATCCCGCCACAGGGATTAGCGCGGTCGCCCGGCAGAAT
>JAZRLU010000038.1:0-3896 GCA_045647045.1 Eubacteriales bacterium | reverse complement strand
CGACTTGCACAGTAATTTTTTCATATCGGTGCCTCACTTTCTGTTAAGATATGCCGCTGCGCATTTTGCATAGGTGTAAAGCGCATCAAGAACTGCGGGCTCGCTACAATCAAGCATACCGATCGATACTGTAGCGCTTGTATCGCCTACGGTAACCGTTATGCCGTCTATAAGTGCCGTTGCATCCGTAGTGATATCCACGTATGCCGCGCCGTCAGCGCTGCCGCTTGTAACGTTAAGCGTTTTGGTGCATTCCTTTCCGCCGTACGTGTAGGTAACGGTAAGCTGCCCTGTGTATGCGGCATTAAAGCCAAGCCTTACGGCACAGCCACCGTCGGTAACAAGAGCGGTGCTGCCGATCGCCGCGCGAATGCTGTCGGGAAGGGGAGCATCCGTTTTAGGTGCGGCAAGCTTTACACTGTCTGTGTTGTACTTTGCAAGATATACCTCAAGAGTCGCGGGGAGCTGACCCTGCGCGCTTTCCTCTGCATAAGAGAGAATGGAGAGCGCAAGCCTGTAGGTTTCTGTATCGGGTGCCTCGCACAAAAGCCTTTCGGCATATTCCGCAAGGGATATTTCGGTAGAGAAGCTTACGTTGCCGCTGTAGCCCACGGCACTTACCGTAAACTTTACCGTGCTTGCGGCATTCGCAGGATCAATAGTACCCGTGTTGAATTTGTAATGGGGAACACCGTCAAGCAGCACGGTAGTGCAGTTGCGCTGCGCATAGCTTGTTTTGCCGATCCTTACGGAGGTGAAGTCCATCTCGGGAATGTAGATGTTTATTGAAAGGTCACTTCCAAGCACAAGGCGCGTTTTAGGTGTGAAGTTTGCACTTGCCGAAAGCGAATAGGTGCGCGCACCGTTTGCCTCCGTTACGGTCGGGAAGGAGTATTTTACGGCGCGTGTATCAGCAGGGATATTAAGCGGGCATACGGGAATTTCGCCGTTAGCCCATCTTTCGGTAACCTTGGAGGTGTATACCTTCCAGGTAATGTCGGAATACTTAGCGGCAACAACGTACGGCATATCACCGTTTTGCTTTGCTATAACGCAACCGCCGCAATCAACGGCAGGGCTGCCATCATCGGTAAATTTCTCAAAGTTAAACTCCGTACCCTCGGTGAATACCGCGCGGGATGCCGAGTTTGCATTAGCCTTGCCAAAGAAATACTGGCAGGTGTACCTTCCGCCGTCTATCACCGCAGTGCCGAGAGATTCAAGGGTGATAACTCTCTCATCGGTGTCCATAATACAGTCGGTAAAGTTGATCCTTGTATCGTAGATGCTTATGGATGAGGGCTTGTAGGTGTTTACTATGGTCTTGAATGCGTAAACCTCGCACCGTGTCATATTAAGCGTTGTGGGCGTTGTCACAGTGGAGGGGTAAAGGTCGATCATGTTCTCATAATCGTTTGTAAAATCGATAATACAGTCGGTAAAGCTGCACGTGCCTGCCTGAATAAGCGCAAGCATCTTTGCCGCTCTTACGGTAACACCCTCTGCACTGAAGGATGCATCGGTGGCTGTGCCGCTTATCGTAACAAGTCGGTTTCTTGAAATTGCGGTAGCGCCGCTTGTTGAGGGTATCCTACCGTTGTTTCTTATGTCAAACTCACCGTTTTTAACGGTAAGCTTACCGCCATTGCCAAGGGTGAATATGTCGCCTTTTACACCGTCTGCAAGCTCTACGGTGTTGCCGCCGAGATCGATAGTTACGCTCTTTGCATTTATATTGTAAACACCGCCCGTGCAAACGGTTGCATCGGCAAGAAGATTTATAACGTCACCGTCTGATGCCGTGCTTATTGCCGTGCCGAGCTCTGCATCCGTGTATGCATACAAGCGCGTACCGTCTGTATGTGTAGCGTAGGCTATGGGGCTTTCGTAAACAAGCCAAAATTCTTTGTTGTAAGGAGATGCAATGCCGAGATCGGCGGTGATCTCGCCGCCCTCCGTGCGAGAGAAGCCCATTGCCTTGCAAACTATGCCGCCAACCGTAACGGTCTCGTTATATTCGGGCGGTACGATAAGCATAGGCTCGGTGTAGGTCACCGTTTTGATCTCGTCTCCCAAATGGAAGATAACGTCAAGCGATTCAAACGCCTCGATAAACGAAACGGTAGATGCGGTCTTGTATTCCTTAAATCCGTTTTTATCGTAATTTACCTTGTAGCCGCCCTCGTTGATTATAGTCATCTCGCAGGGGACGCGGAGAGTATCCTTGATATCGCCAAGCACGGTAAGCATATCGCCGGGCTTAAGCGCCGCCTCGATCTCGCTTACGCGGGAGTAGCTCTTATCTCCTATGCGTGCTATCGCACGGGTGGTGGGGTACACGTAATTTTCGGTGTATGCAACGCAATCCGCCTCTGCAAGATTACGCGAGGGATCTGCTAAAACAGAAGCAAGGTTTCCGTTGTAGTCATCCGTAAGCTTGGTAACGCGCACGTTGTCAACGCACATTGTGTCGGTAGAGTCAACCGCCTTGCCCTTTTCTATACTGAAGCGCATAGAATCAATGTAGGTGATATCCTTACTCCTGAAGGCGTTTTGCGTGTTGATAAGCTTACCGTCTACGTAAACGTAAACCGTACTGTTCTTAGAGCCCGTACCGCTTGCATTATTGCGCGTTATGTCAACAACAAAGGAAATGTGCTGCCATTCTCCGCGCTCGTTGCCTGCGGCAACGGTGGTAGAGCCGCTTACAAGCTGGTTTCCGCTTGCGGTCTCGTTTACGGTGAGGTACTTGATCGCATTGAGGGTTGTTGAAGAGCCGCTTACGATTCTCGTTATAAACTCAAAGTATATACCCGAGGTATACTGTGTTTCGGTTGTAAGATCAATCTCATAAATGAAATATCTTACGTCGTCATCAGGTCCTACGTAGGTCTTTTCCCAGGTCGTTGCCATAAAGGCGTGTGCAGGATTCGTGCCCGTCAGGGTGGGGAAGAATACTCCGTATTTTCCACCGTCCGTACCCGTAACGGTAACCATATCCGACTGGGAGCCGTAAGATCCGTCTCCTTTGTTGTTAGCCTCCTTCGTAGAGGTAAGCCCCCCGGTGAAGGAATCGTTTATAAGAGTTTTGACTCCTGCGCTCGCCGCACTTACCGTAAGTGAAAGTGCAAGCGCCGCGGTGAGTACAAGCACAATTGCCGCAGCAATTATCCGTTTTTTCATACCGGCGCCTCCTTATTTTTAAGAGGGGCACGCGTTCGTGCCCCAATGAATTTATAAGAGTGTGGTTATACGGGGAAGATTCCTTCCGCCTCAAAGCAGTACAGATTACCGTAGCTCCAGTTATGCACATTGCTCATAAGCATACGGTCAAACGTAAGCCAGAAGTAGCGGCGGCGCGTGCCAAAGCATACGGGCATTATCGTGCCCCAACCGCGGAAGCCGCCGTCGGGATAATCGCACTTGAGGTTGGTAAACTTGTCAAACTTACCCCATTCGTAAACGCGGTAATCCGAGGTCTTGTGGAAATCGTTTCCGCAAACGAAATAGATCTTGTCACCGAGTCTTACGATAGATCCGCCCGTTTCCTCACCTGCAGGGCCTCTGCCAACGTATTCATAGCCCTCGTGGGGGTGGTCGGACTCAAAGAAGAAGTACTGATATTTTTTCGTTTCCTCTGCAAGGCGGCAGATAGCAAACAGCCATTTGCCCCTTGTCTCGTCATACATAAAGTCGGGATCCTCGTCACCCTTCTTGCCAAGCACCTTGGTGTCGTCCATATTCTCCTCTGTCATATGAGGAAGGGCATCAACGTCAACTATGTTTATGCCAAAGCGGATATCGTGCTTGAAGGTAGCCTTTGCAAGCACGTGGCCGGCGCCGCCGCTTCTTTGCCACATATACCAGGTCTGATCCCTGCGGTCGAATACGTATGC
>JAZRLU010000037.1:0-3007 GCA_045647045.1 Eubacteriales bacterium | reverse complement strand
CGAAATCTGCAAAGTAAGAGGGGGTGGTTATAGCCGCTGCGGCAAGGCGCATATCGTCTGTAAACGAGGGATGCACGTTATGCAAGCCGTCAAGCATACCGAGTATTTCGCTCATAAGCTGGCGCTGCTTGTCCGTAGGCGAAACGCCCGTGCGCTCGTGAACCGGCTCGCAGGATGCCGTGATAAAGGGGCCGGTACAGTCAATATCCTTAACGCGAACGCGTGACACGCCTTCGAATACTACCGATATGTTGTTTTGCGGATTTTTTACAACGTGACGTATTTTTGCAAGCACGCCAACGGCGAAAAGATCATCCGCCTTGGGATCGTTAACGGAAGCATCCTTTTGAGTAATAAGTAATACGTCTGCATCGTGCATCGTTGCAGCCGCGGTAAATGCTTTAAGTGATGAGGGGCGGACTATTTCAATATTAAGCTGAACGCCCGGAAATCCTACAACTCCCCTGAGGGGGATAACGGGAAGGGAAATGAGTGAGCTTTTGCTGGTGTCTGACATGATATATCCTTTTTTAATAATATTTTAAATTTAAAAAATATAAATTCATTATATTATAGCATAACAAAAAAGAAAAATCCATAGGTTTTCGAAAAATATTTAAAAAATAAAAAAGCCCTTTTACCGCAGGGTAAAAAGACTTTCTGTTTTTAACGCCGCAACAACGGGATCGCGCCTCATAAGATTGAGGCATCTCGCTCTATCGGCGCTTTTCGTAATATGATTATACAACATCGTGCGGTGAAAGTAAAGATGGGATTTTTAACAATTTTAACGCTGAAATTTCGTTAAAAAGTGAGAAAAGCATTGGAAATGTGAAAAGTGAAAACTTTTTTTGAAAACACTATTGACAAACGGCGATTTTTGTGATATACTTACGCAGTAGCATCCAGTGATGCGATAAAACAAAGCAGAATTTCCGTTCTCACCTTACCACAGGAGTGCGTAATGGTTAATAACTTTTCCCCTACAAAAGTTGGGGTTACGTTGTGCGTACGGAGATTTCTGTATGCATTTTTTATTTTTTCGGAGGTATAAGGCTATTAGCACCAAGGACGATAAGAATCTCCTTATAAACGAGGAGATAAGGCATCCCGAGGTAAGAGTTCTCGGACCTGCAAATGAGCAGCTCGGCGTAATGAAGATCGCAGATGCTTTGAATTATGCTGAAAATATGGGAGTTGATCTTGTGCTTATTGCACCCAATGCAACCCCGCCGGTATGCCGCGCTATCGATTACGGTAAGTTCTGCTTCGAGCGTGACAAGAGAGAAAAGGAAGCAAAGAAAAAGCAGGTTATCGTTAAGGTTAAGGAAGTACAGCTTTCCTGCCGTATCGAGCAGCACGATCTTGATACAAGAGTTAACCAGGCAAAGAGATTCCTTGGCGAGGGTAACAAGGTTAAGGCGGTTGTTCGTTTCAGAGGTAGAGAAATGTCTCATATGGATCTTGGCCGCGAGGTTATCGCAAGATTTGAGGAAGCGCTCCGCGGATTCGGCCAGGCAGAGAAGAAGCCTGTGCTTGACGGTAGATATATGTCTATTGTTATTGCACCCGTTAAGCCCGAAAAAAAGTAATTCGTTTATAGATTCGTTTGAATTTGTATTATAAAAGGGTAATCCCCAAGAAAAGGAGAAACAAACATGGGAAAGATTAAGACGCATAAAGCATCTGCAAAGAGATTTTCTCTTACAGGTAGCGGAAAAGTAAAGATGTCGCACAACAACCACCGTCACAAGCTCGGTCTTAAGACCGCAAAGCGTAAGAGAGGTCTTCGTAAGGGCGCTATTCTCAGCGAGTCCTTTGCACCCACTTACAGAACCCTTATCAACAAGTGATAAGATAACGAAGAAAATTTGGAGGAAGACATAAAATGGCAAGAGTAAAGGGCGCGATGATGACGCGCAAGAGAAGAAAGAGCATCCTCAAGGCAGCTAAGGACTACTGGGGTGCAAAGTCTAAGCATTTCAAGAAGGCTAAGCAGGCCGTTCTCAAGAGCGGTAACTATGCTTTCGCAGGCCGTAAACAGAAGAAGAGAGATTTCCGTTCTCTTTGGATCACCAGAATTTCCGCACAGGCAAAGGTTTGCGGTATGAATTATTCCACCCTTATGCACGGTCTTAAGGTTGCAGGCATTGATCTCAACCGTAAGATGCTCGCTGAGCTTGCAGTTTCCGATAAGGAAGCATTTGCAGCAATCTGCGAGAAGGCTAAGGCTGCCCTTTAATTTACAAAATTCCCGGGGTGCTTTGTGCATACCGGGAATTTTTATCAGAAAGTGGTAAAGGTATGATTTTTGTTAACGATATTATAACGAGTAGAGCAAATCCGCTTGTAAAGCTTGCCGCTTCACTTAAGGATAAAAAGGGCAGGGAGAGAGAGCGCCTGTTTATTGCAGAGGGCGAAAAGCTTACGTTTGAGGCCTTGGGCGCATCCTTACCTGTTGAAAAAATACTCGTTTGCGCATCCCGTGCAGAAAAAGTTTTACCCCGTTTGCGCGCACTTGACAACAATGATATGTATAAAAAAACATCCGTCATTTTACTTGAGGACGGTGTTTTTTCAAAAATTTCTACCGAAAATGCGCCCCAGGGAGTAATAAGTATAATAAAATATCTTGACTTTTTCTCTCAAATGGATATAATATATAAGGAAGACTTTTCGCTTGACAGATGCGGACGGTCCATTGCATTGTGCTCCGTGCGCGATCCCGGTAATCTCGGATCTGCAATAAGAAGCGCGGTGGCATTTGGCGTTGAGAATATAGTTCTCAGCTCTGACTGTGCGGATATTTATAATCCCAAGACCGTTAGAGGTGCAATGGGCAGCCTGTTCAGAGTTAAGGTTACCCGTGTTGGCGATATGGTTGCATATATACGTGCTATGCAGGAAAACGGCAGGCGCGTTTATGCCGCCGAGCTTACCGAAAATGCAGTTTCCGTAACCGATGCCGCCCTTGGCGCGTACGATGCTGTTATCATCGGTAACGAGG
>JAZRLU010000036.1:0-1311 GCA_045647045.1 Eubacteriales bacterium | reverse complement strand
GGATGAGCCTCCCTCCGGGAGGTAGTGAAGCTAAAAACGGTTAATAAGCGTTTTTGGCGAACGGCGGTCACAAAGCGCGAGTGAGCAGAGCCGAGCTATGCGCAGGCGATAGCTTACGACACGCGACTGACCGGGGATAGCTGGCACGCGAATGCGTGACGGAAGGAGCATGCGAGTAGCCTTGATTACGTAGCCGTTAGGTATTCTAAGCTAAGGTTGAAAAGCGTTGGTTGTGTAGCCATAAGGTATACAAAGAGAAAACTGCACGCCAAGCTCCTTCCACCGCAAGCGGTCCCCCTCCCTCCCGGATGGAGGCTTGGGATGAATTCTCGTCGGCTTGCGCCTCCTCCATGAATTGGCTACGCCATGAATTGACGGCGTTGCCGTCATGAATTCTCGAAGTTTGCTTTGCAAACCTCTCCATATGGATGAATTGCAACCCCAAATGCGCTTTAGCGCAATTCATGCCGAAGGCAATTCATGAGGGCTTTGCACTCAATTCATGCAGCCGTTAGGTTGCAATTCATGGCGCGGTGCCCTACTCCGCGCCATATGTTTTCTTTGCCACTATCTCATTGTTTACAACCGTAAGATACGGGTTTTCGGGGTCGATCTCGTAGATGATGCCGCGCTTGTGGTTAAAATCGTCCATAATGTTCCAGAAGATGCGGCGCGCGGTTTTGGGGAACACTACGCGCTTTATGCGCGAGTGGGGCTTGGTGATTTTACCGTAGAGCGTGTATGTTGGCGGCTCGTATTCCATACCCTGCGATGGGTGATGCCAATCGTGGTAGCGCTCGTAGCCGGCTTCAAACTTATGGTAAAAGCCGAAGTGGGTTATGGGCTTACCGTCAAAGGTTTCGGGCATATAGATGACCGTATCGGTAGGATCGTACTTGATATCCGTTACGGCAAGGTAGGTATCGTGGCGCATTATAGAGTCGCTTCTGCCTTCGTTTATAAATTCTATCTTGAACTCTGCCATAGCTTGCTTTCTCCCATGTTTTTACATTTACGATTGCTTTGTGCAATATAGGTCGCGGTAGGTGTGCGCGTCCGCAATGATCGCATCAATGCCCTCTTTACCCTCGGCAAGAGTTGTATCCACCGCGGTAAGAGTGGGAATAACGCCGCGGCGCACGGGTGCGCGCCAAGTGTGATTTGTGCCAAGCTCGTGCACGCCCGTGCTGTGCCGCGAAGGATCACCGAGGCACAGATGCGCAAACGTGCGGCAATAGGGCACGAAAAGCTCCTCATTAAACTCATCGTGGTAATGCATCTTACCGAAGGTATGACCGCTGTGAACGAGGG
>JAZRLU010000035.1:0-8649 GCA_045647045.1 Eubacteriales bacterium | reverse complement strand
GAGGCGAGAGCTTACCCCGTAACGGTGGATCCGACACTTGGATATAAAAAGAGCTCGTACGGTGATACGTATATAAGCTCTGCAACTCCTGATACGATCTATGATACCTCCGATACCTTATATACCAGCCAAACAAGCGCTACGGATAAGAAAATTGCATATTGGGGCGTATCGACGTTGACAAAGCTCCCTGCAGATGCATACGTTACGGGCGCATTCCTTACGCTTAAGAATCGCTCGCAGTCAACGGAAACAAAAGTTGCTGCATACAGAGTAACTTCTTATTGGAACCGCACAAGATTTAATTATACAAGATACCTCGCAGGCGATGGCGTATATGATACAACCGCACTTGACGTATGCACCGTACCTAAAACAAGCGAGATCTATTTAACTTGGGATATAACGGATGCTGCAAAGAAATGGTATGCAGGTACGGCTTCAAATTACGGTATAGCTTTCGTATCTCTTTCAGGAGCATCCGCCTTTTATAGCGAAGAGGCTGCAAATACAGGTGCACATCCTTATGCCTACGTTGTATACAGAGATCTTAAGGGTACGGAAAGCTATTGGTCGTATTCCTCTCACAGCGCAGGCGCGGCTGGTAGCGGTAATATAAATCTTGCTACAGGCCAGCTTTCGCTTGCAATACCTACGCTTTCAACAACGGATAGCCTTATGTCCTATACGCCTACGCTTGTATACAATTCCGCACTCGCAGGCACGGACTATATATATACACAAGCTCGCACGGGGTATACCGAATCATATACACCTTATGGCTTTAAGCTTGATCTTTGTGAGTCTATAGTAAAAACAACTACTTTGGACATAAACAGGAACAACGTAACTATGTACGTATGGGCGGATGCAGACGGAACGGAGCACTCCTTCTTTGCATCATCTGCCAATTCAAGCATTTTTGTTGATGAGGACGGCTTGCAAATTCGCCTTTGGGAAAACAGCGATAACACAATAAGCATGACAGACGATAGTCATACCGTTAAAACGTTTTCGTATATAAGCTCACTCACATCATCATATAACAAGTGTTGGTATCTTACCAAAATTGAGGATAAGCAGGGGAACGCGCTTATATTTGATTTCGATTCTGCTAAAAAGCCTATAGCAATTTCCCTAAAGCCAAAGCTTGCGCCTGCGGCAATACAAATGCTTAAGCTTTCATACTATGATAACGGAAAGCTTAAGATGATATGGAATCCTACAACAAACGATGCCGTTATATTGAGATATACGGCAAACCATAATGATACGGCATTCTCTACAACGTCACCGAGATCACTTAAGGAAATAAATTATGCAAAGGGCACAAGCACGGTGACCGAAACCGCTTGGAACTCCTTTGTAAGCTCGGCAATCAATAACACGGGAATAACCGTATATGCAAAGGCAAGCTATACTTATAATTCATCCGGATATCTTATTGCCATTACCGACGTAACACAAAATCAAAGCATCAATTACACGTGGTCGGCAGATAATAAGATCACAAGCGTTCTGCATAAAGCAGATGCAACTGACGGACAATCCATAGCTATAAGCTATTACAATACGTATACCGACGTTTTAAGTACCCACAAGGTCGAAGGACCAAATGAAGACGGCGATGAGATGATTACCGAGGAATACGATATAACCACAAGATACGTATTCGATAATTACGGAAGAACTACAAGCAATTATTCATTCGATTCGGAGATGAATATTATCGGTGCTGTTACCGGAGAGTATCAGACACAGGATAACGTAAAGAATAATCTGAAAACGCAGACAGTTCTTAGCGGAGAGCAGGTCAACTTCATTACTAACGGTAATTTCGCAAGTCACCAATCTCCGGACGTGGAGTTTTGGTATCTTGATTCCAATGTTTTTCAGCATTACGGCGGTTACTTCAACGGTCGCATGTCAGACTGTGTGCAATATCGACTTAACGGCGGTGATTACGGAGATATTCGCCAATACGTATATCTTGATGAGGGCGAATATACGCTTTCCTTTGATTATGCCGCAAAAAATGCGAAAATGGTTACGGGAAGCGTAAGTATTATCGTAAAATCCACAGGCGTTGCTATACATAATGAAGTTATAATACTTCCGAGCTATAGCACGGAAAGAACCGAATCCTTCTTCTCTACGACCTTTGAGGCAGAACAGGACAGCACGTTTATTATCAGTATCAAATTTGAATCCGAGGACGGTCTTAATGAGCAAGCCTTGATAGACGTAGATAACGTTATGCTTGAAAAGGGCAAGGGCGTTTCACCATTCAACCATATTGCATACGGCGGATTTGATGCAAATTTGCGCGGTTCAAGTAATTCGATAGTTGATAATTCCTATTATTGGGGCGCAAGCTTGGCAAGTGCACGTTCGTTTGTTACAAGCGAAGCGCTTTCGGGGACTTCGCTAAAGCTGCAGGGTGCATATAACGGCGAAAGATTTGCAAGGCAGTCTGTATACTATATTTCGCAGGATCTTGAGTATTATCACCATAGTAACAGCGAGGATTTTGTTACTAATAACGGAATATTTAACGTTGGTGGATTTGCACGCGCAGATGGCGCAATAGCGAGCGGCATATTCAGACTCCGCGTTGACATAGCGTATCATCAAGGTATTTCAAGAAATCCTGTTACCATATCTCACTACTTCGATTTTGAGCCTGATTGCGACGGCTGGCAATATGCCGGCGGCACTATAAACACAAGCATAATTGATGCGCCTATATCCGGTGTGGATTACAGCTGTATACAAAGTATATCTATATACTGCGAATATTCGTATCAGCCTAACGGATATGCCCTGTTTGATAACATTTCCTTTACGATTGCAGGCGAGGCAGACAATACAAGGTACGAATATTATGAAAACGGTCTTTTAAAAAGCAGATCAACGGATAAGCTTCACGAGTATTACGTATATAATCAAAACAGAGACGTTTCCAGATATGCAAACAATCAAGGCGATTATATACTTTACGGATATGATGCAGGATATAATCTTACAAGCAGATATGAATATCACAGCGAGTATCTGAAGGATAATGAATTCCCGTTTGAGGAAAGTGCCCCGGCAACCGTATTACAGCCGGCGCCGAAGTATTGCACTATCTGGTATTACAACCAATTCGGCTTATGCACGGAGACGATTTCGTACCCATTCGATGCAAACGGAAATCAGGTTCAAGGCAGCGAGGCTGTATATCATCACAGCTATTATGAGGTTGGCTTGCAATCTAAAATATTCGGTGCATGTCTTATGGAAACGGATGGGAGCGGCAAAGAATACCGTTATTATTACGATAGCACAGACGGCAAGCTTTTGGCTGAAATAAACGTAAGCGCAAATACGGGAACTGCGTACAATTATGACAGTGTAGGCAGACTTGTGAGTGTAACTCCCGCCGCGTACGTATCAACAACCGCGTATACCGCTGTTACGGGTGAGGAAAACGTTAATTACACCTATGACGGCGCAAATCGCCTTAGCACTATAACCACAGACAGCACTACTTACAGCTTTGTTTATGATGCGTTTGGTAATAATACCGAAATTTCCGTTGGCGGAAATACGCTCGCCGAATATGAACACAACGAAAACAACGGAAAACTTAAGAGTATCACGTACGGAAACGAATACACCGAATTTTATGTATACGATTCGCTTGAAAATCTTGTAGCAGTATGCTATAATGATAGTGGTTATGCTTCGGTGCTGTATGAGTACGTATATGACAGTAACGGCAGATTACACAAATTCATAGATAATATCCTATGTAAATATACTCTTTATAAGTATGATTCAACCGGTAGGATGATATCTTATGCAGAATACGATTTCCAAGGCGATCTTGAAACTCTGCACAGCTTTATAAGCTACAATGCAAACGGAGACGTTGCAAGCGTTTCGTATGCTATAAAAAATCCCACCTCTATTACCGCATCGGCGATAGGAGTATCGTATGGATATACCTATAGTGAGGGCGGCGTACTGACCGAAGCTACGGCAACAACACCGTCAGGCACAATAACCGAATCGTATTCTTATGATATCTACGAGCGCCCGGAAAAAGTTACGTTTGAGTATCAAAATCAGCAATCATCCTTTGAGCAAAGCACAGAATACGAGTACCGTATATACGAGTCGGTATACAACGATGAATGGTATACAGACGGTCTCGTATCTAAATATACTAACACGGTAAACGGCATACAAAGTGAAAGCGCAACCTATACGTATGACGCTAACGGTAACATCACAAAGATAAACTATAGCAACGGCAAAGAGATACGCTATTATTATGATGATCTCGGTCAGCTCATACGTGAGGATAATCCGTTTATAAACGCAACGTACGTATATACCTATGACAGCGCCGGTAATATTCTTGCTACAACAAGGCATGGATATACCGATGCTGATGTAACACCCACAGGTGGAACTGTATATGAGTATGGATATTCTGACGGCGCTTGGGGCGATCAGCTTACGTCTTACCGAGGACAGGCTATAACCTATGATGAGATAGGTAATCCGCTTACCTACTACAACGGTCAGAGATATGCATTTGAGTGGGAAGGCAGAAGGCTTGTTTCCGCATCAACAGGGTATAACTTTAATTTTACGTACACCTATACGTATAACGATGAAGGACTACGCACAAGCAAAACCATAAACGGTGTTACTACAACGTACACCTATTATGGCAACCTTCTCATATCCGAAGAAAAGGCGGGCAACGTTACTATTTATCTGTACGATGCATCCGGCTCGCCTATAGGTATGCAGTATCATTCGCAATATGCCGCAGAGGATGACTGGGACGTATACTTCTTTGAAAAGAATCTGCAGGGTGACGTAGTTGCTGTATATGACGAATATGGAACGATCCTTATAGAATACAGATATTCCGCATATGGAAAATGCACCTATACCGAGTATGAGAGCACTTCGGCATCAAACAACCCGTTCAGATACAGAGGCTATTACTTCGACGAGGGGTTGAACCTCTACTACCTCAGCTCAAGATATTACGATCAGAATACGGGTAGGTTTATTAATGCGGATGCACAGTTGAATGAAAAAGACGGCATATTGGGGTATAATATGTTCGCATATTGCCATAACAATCCCATTATGTATTCTGATCCAAGCGGACATTCAATAACATTAGCTTGCATTATTATTGGCGCAGTAATTGGTACTGTAGCAGGCGGTTGTGCAGGAGCGTATCTTTCTAAAAAGCAGGCTGGAAAGGTTAATGGATGGGCAGTTGCAGCTGGTGCTGTCGGAGGCGGAGTAGTAGGAGGCCTTGCAGGATGGGGCATTGGTGCTGCCATTACTGCGGTCGGCGCTGCTGCCGCAGGTAGTGCTACAACAGCTGCCGCACCAGTTGTTCAACAAGTCGCAGAAAAAGCAACAACGGCATTACAAGCATATTACCCACCAAATGATGGCTTTTCGGGTGTTGTTCAGAAAATTACTCTTGAAGCAGGTACGTTGATACAACGTACTGGTGATTTGGTCGGTCGATATATCGCTCCCGCAGGCACTCCTACGCAAATGTTGTCCTTGCCATATGATAAAATAGGACAGCCTACCACTATCTTACAAGTTCAGCAGTCAGTTGAGGTTTTGGCTGGACGTGTAGCTCCTTGGTTTGGACAAATCGGAGGTGGTATTCAATATCAACTTGGAACCCCTCTTGATCAATTGATTAGTGAAGGCATTATAAAAATCTTCGGGGGTTAATTATGACAAGAGTTGAATTTTTAGAGCTCCTAAAAAAATATAATATTAACGAAAAACTCGTGGTGTTCGATGACACTTTGAAAGAAGGGTATTGTGTTAGAAAAAATTATTTTCGCTGGGAAGTCTTTTTTAGAGAAAGAGGAAAAGAATATGATTGTATAGGTTTCCCTTCCGAGAGCAATGCTTTACAATACCTATTTGATAAGCTTTACAGCATATACGTAAAATAAAAATCACTATATCAGCAAGCATCGCGTTTGGGCACCCAAACGCAGACTTGTCAGGAATATTCCTGAAACCTTTAAGGGCTTGGGAATCTCAGGATTCACTTTGTTCCGAGAAAGGAGCAACTTATGGAACAAGTGAGGAATAAGTAAACCATTTATAGCGTAGCAGTTTATTGCAGACTTAGCAAGGACGATGAGTAGGCTGGCGAAAGTGTTAGTATCGAAACGCAGAAAATGATGCCTACGGATACATATCAACAGGTCCGTTAAGCGACGCATTATTTTAGTTTTTTATGAGGTCGGCAAGGCTGAGTTCGTACATAAAAATACAGACTTTCATTTTTTAGCATAAACAAAAAGGGTAAAGGCGCCGAATAAGCGCATTTACCCTTTTTGTGCATTTTTAAGTTATTTTGATACCTTATGAGCCTTGCGGTATGCAAGGGGGCTCTCACCCATATACTGCTTGAATATCTTATGGAAATAGTTTGCATTGTAGAAGCCTATTTCATCTGCGATCTCTGCTATGGATTTATCGGTAGAAAGGAGAAGCTGCATTGAGCGGTTTACCTTTATACCGTTTATATAGCCTATCGGGGTTTTACCTATACTGTCACGGAACATTTTGGTGAAGTAATCGGGCGATACCATTATAATGCTTGCAAGATCGTCTATATAGATCTTTTCCGCGTAGTGCTCCGATATGTAGTTGATAACGGGGCGCAGGCGAAGCACGTTATGATATTCAAGGCGCTCCGATTCATTCTTTTTGCCGCAGTAGTGGCGTAAAAGTGCCGTCATGGAAAGATATATGTTCGCGCGGATGGGAAGCTTATAGCATACGTCCTTCGACATATATTCATCGTATGATTCACTCATACAGTGCATAAGCACCTTATGTACCGGATGATCCTCACCGAAGAGCTTTATTTTATTCTCCGACTGAACGTAGAACATATAAAGTATCTCGGTTTCATAGTTTACCATATTGGACTCTATGATAGATACGTCAAAGGTCATACCGCGGATAGCCGCATATCCCTCCGTTGCCTCGCAGGCGAAAACAAGACCGTGAGGCACGTATACGAAATCAGATGCTTGTGCCTCTATATATTCCGTGCCTATCTGTATTTTCACTTTACCTGCGGTAACCTGCACAAGCTCCATTTGGCTTTCATTAAAGCGCGCCTGCACAAGCGTTTCTGTGCCGCTGATAGAATACATTTCAAAAGGGAATCTCGAATCGGTGCTCATTGTGACCTCCGAATTTTTTTAGTTTTTTAAGGCGTTACTACCTCGGGATCGGGCTTCTGTGCCCTTTCTATCTTTGTTACGGTAAGAACGGGGCCGTTGCCCTGATAAAGCGGCGAATACTCCTCTCTAAGCACGCCCTCTACCGTTACCCAATCGCGTGTGTTAAGCTTAAGCGGGCCCATACCCTTGGCAACAACGCCGCGGTATGCGATATCGTCCGCACAGCAGGTCATAATATGCCTGCCTATTGCAAAATTGCCCTTGGGCAGCGAGGGATCAAGCGCAACTATGCCCTTGAAGCGCACGGTTTTCTTATCGTACTTTTTATAATCGTCTACCATATCGTTATAGAAAATGGCAAAATCCTCGTCCTTTATCTCTATAACGGGGGCGTTTATATCAAAGGGGAGCGGATCCTCTATATCGTCGAACTCTATCTCGCCGTCTATACCCTCATAGCATATATTTGCCTTGCGGTTTACGCCGCGCACAAGCTTATGCAGCGCCATTTTATCCGTATTTGCATCCGTTCTGTTGAAAACTACCATTTCACAGCTCGTAAGCTTGTCCACAACAAGCTGGCGCATATTTGCGTTATACGATGCAATCGTTGTAGAGTCTGCGATAAATATCTCCTGATATACCATAAACTCCTCGGGAAGGGCGGCATAAAGCTTATCAAGAGTCCACATTCCGTTATACTCTATAATAATTACGTCCGCGCCTGCGCGCTTTTGCCTTGCAAGAAGTCTATCGGCTACAAGATCCTCTTCACTGTCAAAGGTGCAAATGGAGGTATTGGGGGTGAAATCACCGGGCTCAAGCTCCTCCTCACCTTCCTCGCACTGAATTATCAGGTACTTACGGGAAGGATCGTTAAAGTTGGGATCCGCCATAGTTTCCTTGATAAACTTAGTTTTACCTGCCTCAAGGAAGCCTGTAAACAAATATACCGGAATATCCATATTCTCTCCTTATACTCCAAACAGCGCCTTGATCTTCTGCTCGTCCAAGCCGGAGCCTATAACGCATATTCTGCCCGTTACGGATGCAGAGCCTACTCTTACGTCTGCCTCGCCGGGAACGTAGTCAAAGTGCAACCATTTTCCGCAATGGCACTCTACGATGCCCTTTGCACGGAGAACCATACCGTAGCACTCCTCCTCGTCAAACTGCTCGAGGATGTGAGATATCTCATCGCGCGAGAACTTACGTGCGGTTTCAATACCAACGCTGACAAACACCTCGTCGGCATCGTGATGATGGTGGTGGTGTCCGCCGCAGCCGCAGCTGCACTCACCGTCATGATCGTGATCATGGTGATGATGGTGGCATTCGCATTCCTCATCGTGATCGTGGTGGTGGTGGCACTCGCAATCCTCATCGTGATCGTGGT